>NZ_MKGS01000179.1:0-30335 GCF_002836905.1 Pseudomonas sp. 43NM1
CCCCTCTCCCCACAGGGGAGAGGGGGAAAGGGAGCAGATCTCGGTTGTTTTCAAACTTGAGCTCGACTCGATTTTTCAGGTCGATGTAGCTCGAAAGAACACCACCGTCAGTCCCCTCTCCCCAGAGGGGAGAGGGGGAAAGGGGGCAGATCTCGGTTGTTTTCAAACTTGAGCTCGACTCGATTTTTCAGGTCGATGTAGCTCGAAAGAACACCACCGTCAGTCCCCTCGCCCCTCTGGGGAGAGGGTTAGGGTGAGGGGGCTCTTGGCTTTAGCCCTTCCCTTTGGTGCGCGTCATGTTCGGCCCACCATTCTTTTCAAGATGCTCAATGATGATCCCCGCCACGTTCTTGCCGGTGGTGGTCTCGATCCCTTCCAGCCCCGGCGACGAATTCACTTCCATCACCAGCGGCCCGTGGTTGGAACGCAAGATATCCACACCCGCCACCGCCAAACCCATCACCTTCGCCGCCCGCAACGCGGTCATGCGTTCTTCCGGGGTGATCTTGATCAGGCTGGCGCTGCCGCCACGGTGCAGGTTGGAGCGGAATTCACCCGGTTTGGCCTGACGCTTCATCGCCGCGATCACCTTGTCGCCGACCACAAAACACCGAATGTCGGCGCCGCCGGCTTCCTTGATGTACTCCTGCACCATGATGTTCTGCTTCAAACCCATGAACGCTTCAATCACCGATTCCGCCGCTGTCGCCGTTTCACACAACACCACGCCGATGCCCTGAGTGCCTTCCAGCACCTTGATCACCAGCGGTGCGCCGTTGACCATGTCAATCAAGTCGGGAATGTCATCCGGGGAGTGCGCAAACCCGGTCACCGGCAAACCGATTCCGCGACGCGAGAGCAATTGCAGCGAGCGCAGTTTGTCCCGCGAACGAGCAATGGCCACCGATTCATTAAGCGGGAACACGCCCATCATTTCGAACTGGCGCAACACCGCGCAGCCATAAAACGTCACCGACGCACCGATCCGCGGGATCACCGCGTCGAAACCTTCCAGCGGCTTGCCGCGGTAGTGGATCTGCGGCTTGTGGCTGGCAATGTTCATGTAGGCGCGCAAGGTGTCGATCACCACCATTTCATGGCCACGCTCGGTACCGGCTTCGACCAGACGACGGGTGGAATACAGACGCGGATTCCGCGACAGCACAGCGATCTTCATGCAACACCTGTGGAGGAGGTAGATACCGGGAACACCGGCTTGTCTTGTACGTATTTGATGCCCGGATTGACCACCAACTGGCCGTCGATCAAGGCTTTGGAACCGAGTAACAGGCGATAGCGCATGGATTTGCGGCAGGCGAGGGTGAACTCGACCCGCCAGACCCGATCACCGAGGGCCAGGGTGGTGCTGACCACATAACGCATCTGCGCGTGGCCGTTGGAGCTTTTGATGGTCTTCATTGTCACCAGCGGCGCTTCGCAACGTCGATGGCGCAATTGCACCACCGACCCCAGATGCGCGGTGAAACGCAGCCACTCTTGCCCGTCCCGCTCGAAGCGTTCGATGTCGGTGGCGTGCAGGCTGGAAGTGCTGGCGCCGGTGTCGATTTTCGCCCGAAGGCCCGCCACTCCCAAATCCGGGAGCGCCACCCACTCGCGCAGACCGACAACGGTCAAATGGTCAAATGTCTTCAATTAGGAACAACCGGCGATTAACGCGTCCAGGCTTCAGGAGCTACCTGGGCCAACGCTTTGAATGCAGGTTTGGCGAACCAGTAACCCTGCATCAGAAAAATTCCACAGTCCGCCAGGAAATCCCGTTCACCGGCCGTCTCAATGCCTTCGGCAATGACTGTAACGTTCAACTCTGCACACATTGTGACAATCCCCCGCACGATGGCCTGACGGACACGGTCGCGGTCGACATCGCGGATCAGCGCCATGTCGAGTTTGATCAGGTCCGGTTGGAAATCCGCGAGCAGATTGAGCCCCGAATAACCGGCACCGAAGTCATCGATGGCGGTCATGAAGCCGAATTCGCGGTATTCACGCAGAATATTGGTCAAATGGCGATAGTTATCTACGTGCTGGCTTTCCAGTGTTTCGAAAATCAGTCGGTTGATCGGGAAATCATGTTTCTTCGCTGCTTCCAGGGTGCTGCGAATGCACAGCTCCGGACGATAGACCGCGTTGGGCATGAAGTTGATCGACAAGTGTGTCTGCATATTTAGATTCGCCGCGCCTTCGATGGCCCGGGTCCGGCAGAGCTGGTCGAAGCGGTAGCGATTCTCTTCTGTAACTTGATCTAACACCGACATCGCGCCTTCACCGGCGAGGCCACGCACCAGCGCTTCGTGGGCGAAGACCGACTGGTCGCGCAGATCGACGATAGGTTGATAGGCGAAGGCAAAGTCAAAGCCCAGCGCTTCACTTTGCTGGCAGCCTTGGCAACCGGATTTGGGTGAGGTCAGGGAAGAGGGGAATATAGTCATCGATCACTCCATGCCGGAAACCGGCCACGATCACAGTCTATCTGCCGGAGCGGGTTCTTGCGCCCGACAGAAACGGTAGTACAGTTCCGACTACTGGCGGAATGAGGAATTCAAATGGCACAAAAACAGGAAGAGGACGACAAGGTTCGCCTCGATAAATGGTTGTGGGCGGCGCGGTTTTTCAAGACGCGTGCGCTGGCCAAATCAGCCATCGAAAGTGGCAAGGTGCATTGCCGGGGCGAACGCTGCAAACCGGGAAAGGAGCCGCGCATCGGCGATGAGTTTCAGATCCGCATCGGCTTTGAAGAGAAAACAGTGGTGGTCCAGGCGCTGTCGATCGTCAGACGCGGCGCGCCGGAAGCGCAGACTTTATATGCGGAAACCGAAGCCAGCGTCGCCAAGCGTGAAGCCGCGGCGGCGATGCGCAAGGCCGGTTCGCTGGGCGTGAGCACCGATGGCAAACCGAGCAAAAAGCAGCGCCGGGATTTGTTCAAGTTTCGTGGCAGCAGTAACGACGAGTGATCAAGTTGTTTCGGCATTGTTCCGGCATTGTTCCGGCGTTGTCCGGGCGGACGCTTTCGCGGGCAAGCCTCGCTCCTACAGGTGATCTCGGTCAATTGCAGGAGTGAAGCTTGCCCGCGAATGCATCAGGCGCTACGCACCACGCTCATCCGTGAAACTACCGGCAATTTCCCCAGCAGCCCAAACACCGGCGTCGTCACTTTCAGGAAAAACTCCGAAACGTGATACGCGAACGGCGTGTAATAACCCCAGCCCAACGCCCACACCGCCAGCAGCACGCCGCCGATGTAATCGTCTTGGCCCCAATGCGCGCCGGCCACCAGGCGCGGCATCATGAACAGCAACGCCAGCCCCCAGATCGTCAGCGTTTGCCCGGTGCTGCGGCTGAACACGGTCATGAACATCGCCCAGATCAACAACACCGAAGCATGATCACCGGGGAAGCTCTGGCTCGAGCGGTCCTTCAACTGCCAGGTCTTCTCAAGCCCGGGGAAGTATTCGCTCATGTGCACCGCGCCTTCGAGCATCATCGACGGGCTGCTGTGCTGCCAGTCCATGTAGTCGGCGAATTTCGAAAACAGCATGCGGATAAACAGCAGCAACAACAGAACCGCCAGAAAACCGAAAAACGCACGGCGCACGTTGACCGCTTCAAACACCCAGTCGCCGCTGATCAGCAGCGTCAGCAGAATCACCCCAACCACCGCGTCAAACGGCCGCAGACTTGCAATTGCCCAAATGTGGAGCCATATCGAGTTACTGGCCAACGGCGTATTGAGCAGACGAAACAGCCATTCGTCGAAAATCATGCACAACATCTGACCCGTGGGCCATAACCAGAATGCCAGCAGCGCTAAAGGCACGACATTGCACAAAACCAACCGGCGGAGGTTCCACCTTGCTTGGAACAAACCCGGATTGTTCATAAAATGCCTCCAATGGCGGAACATCGCGCACCAAAGTGGTGCCGCAAAGCGTAATTGTCACTTTTTGTAATCAAATTGTCATCACTTCAGATACCCAGACCTATGACCGATCTACCGGATTCCGACTTCACCCAACGCTTCATCTTCGATGACAGCGACACCCGCGGCGAGCTGGTGGCGTTGGAACGTAGCTATGCCGAAGTACTGGCCAAACACCCCTACCCGGAGCCCGTTGCGCAACTGCTCGGCGAACTGATGGCCGCCGCGTCGCTGCTGGTCGGCGCGCTGAAGTTCGACGGCTTGCTGATTTTGCAGGCGCGTTCCGATGGCCCGATCCCGTTGCTGATGATCGAGTGCTCCAGCGAGCGCGAAATCCGTGGCCTCGCGCGTTACGAAGCCGATCAGATTGCCCCCGATGCGACCCTCGCCGACCTCATGCCCAACGGCGTGCTGGCGCTGACCGTTGACCCGACTCAGGGCCAGCGTTACCAAGGCATTGTCGACCTCGACGGCGAGACTTTGTCCGAGTGTTTCACCAACTATTTCGTGATGTCGCAACAAGTCGGCACGCGTTTCTGGCTGTACGCCGATGGCCGTCGCGCCCGCGGCCTGCTGCTGCAGCAATTGCCTGCCGACCGTCTGAAAGACGAGGAAGAACGCGCCGCCAGTTGGCAGCACATCACCGCGCTGGCCAGCACCCTGACCGCCGATGAATTGCTCCGCCTGGACAACGAAACCGTGCTCCATCGCCTCTACCACGAAGAGCAAGTGCGCTTGTTTGACGTGCAGCGACTGCGTTTTCGCTGCAGTTGCTCTCGCGAACGTTCTGCCAATGCTCTGGTCAGCTTGGGTCTGGAAGATGCCCAGTCGCTGGTTATCGAACATGGCGGCCACATCGAGATCGATTGCCAGTTCTGTAACCAGCGTTACCTGTTCGATGCCGCCGATATCGCTCAATTGTTCGCTGGAGCGGGCGTTGATACCCCGTCAGATACCCGGCACTAAAACGGTTCAGCGCAGGTAAATTCACTGGTAAGCGCCGGAATAACGCCGTTACGACGGGAGGGCCCTACTTTTTTTGGGCGTTTCTGGCATAATCCGGCCCACTTTTTGTCGCGGTAGTAGTGCACGACTTTCTACTACAAAACGTTTGGAGCACACTCGGCCACTGGCCGACGGGGAATCTCATGACGCAAGCCAATAACGCCGTGTACACCGATCTGAGTGTTGATGATCTGGTCAAAGAAGCCCTGAGTCGCGGTGAAGGCGAGCTTGCCGATACCGGCGCGCTGGTTGTTCGCACCGGTCACCGCACCGGCCGCTCGCCAGTCGATCGCTTCATCGTCGACGAGCCTTCCACACAGGCAGCCATTGCCTGGGGCCCGATCAACCGCAAGTTCCCGGCCGACAAGTTCGATGCCCTGTGGGACCGCGTCGAGGCGTTCAACAACGCGCAAGAGCACTTCGTTTCCCACGTGCATGTAGGTGCGTCCGCCGACCACTACCTGCCAGTGAAGATGACCACCCAAACCGCCTGGCAGAACCTGTTCGGCCGTTGCCTGTTCATCAACCCTGAGCAGTACAACCCGGCTGGCCGTGACGAGTGGCAAGTCCTCAACGTAGCCAACTTCGAATGCGTGCCAGAGCGTGACGGCACCAACTCCGACGGTTGCGTGATCCTCAACTTCGCACAGAAGAAAGTGCTGATCGCCGGCATGCGTTACGCCGGTGAAATGAAGAAAGCCATGTTCTCCGTGCAAAACTTCCTGCTGCCGGCCGCCGACGTGCTGCCGATGCACTGCGCCGCCAACATCGGCGAAGCAGGCGACGTGACCTTGTTCTTCGGTCTGTCGGGCACTGGTAAAACCACCCTGTCGGCCGACGAAAGCCGTTACCTGATCGGTGACGACGAACACGGCTGGGGCGAAGGCGTGGTCTTCAACATCGAAGGCGGCTGCTACGCCAAATGCATCGACTTGTCCGAGAAGAACGAGCCGGTCATCTGGAAAGCCATCAAGCACGGCGCAGTCCTGGAAAACGTCGTTATCGACGACGCCAAGCACGCCGACTACGCCGATGTCAGCCTGACCCAGAACAGCCGCGCTGCTTACCCGCTGGAGCACGTTGCCAAGCGTTCCGAGAAGAACCTGGGCGGCGAGCCAAACGCGGTAATCTTCCTGACCTGCGACCTGACCGGCGTGCTGCCGCCAGTGTCGATCCTCAGCGAAGAACAAGCGGCTTACCACTTCCTGTCCGGCTACACCGCACTGGTGGGCTCGACCGAAATGGGTTCCGGCAGCGGCATCAAGTCGACCTTCTCCACCTGCTTCGGCGCACCGTTCTTCCCGCGTCCGGCCGGCGAATACGCAGAGCTGCTGATCAAGCGCATCCGCGGCTTCGGCTCCAAGGTTTATCTGGTCAACACCGGCTGGACCGGCGGCGGCTACGGCGTCGGCAAACGCTTCAACATCCCGACTACACGTGGCGTGATCGCGGCGATCCAGAGCGGCGCGTTGATCGGTGCTGAAACCGAGCACCTCGACACCATCAACCTCGACGTGCCATTGGCCGTGCCGGGCGTTGAAACTGGCCTGTTGAACCCACGCAACACCTGGGCTGACAAGGCTGCTTACGACGAGGCTGCCAAGGCATTGGCCGGATTGTTCGTTGAGAACTTCAAGAAGTTCGAAGTGAGCGACGCGATCAAGGCTGCCGGGCCTAAGTTGTAAAGTTTGCGTTGAAGTTGTGAAAAAGCCGCCCTGTTGGGGCGGCTTTTTTGTGGGCGAAAGAAGCGTTGCCCAAGGTCATTTTTCAGCGTGAAGAAATGCAGGAGCCATGTTGTCTTGCTCGCGCTTCGAAAGGCCCGCAGCACGGGCCACCGTAGGCCATTGGCGCACCACGTCCTGAAAGTGCTCAATAATTTCGTCCGCATCTGCACGGCTGACCCGAAAATACGCCGCTACTTCACGCGCGAGTTCGAGATCCAAAGCGTTGTCTGAATCTGTAATGTTGAGTTTCAACCCGTCGGCCTGTGCGACAGGATTGACGTCGTAGGCATCTGACAAGCGCCATCCACGACCCGGATCAAGCAAAAAACCATGGTTGCGCAGGTGATCATCAGTATTGGAGACCAGGATGCTGAACACGATGCGCGACCACAATTCGCGGAGATCTTCATCGGGTTCCGAGCCTTGTTGAATGAGCACTCTCGCCAATTCCAAGTAACTGGCGCCGACGGATGCATCGTCGCCATCTACGCGGTCGGTCATGGTCATGGCTGAAGCAAAATGCAGTCGGCTACCTCTTTCTGTGCGGTCGAAGCGCTTGACCATGAAGCAGTGATGGTCACTCGCGTAGCGTTGCGCAAGCCCTTCGGCCACTCGCAGACCGCAACGATTAGCCAGAACGTTGACGACAAACTCCCACCCGCCGACGTCATAGTCGTCACGAGTACTGGGAAACTTCGCGATCCACAGATGATTATTCTTGTCCGCGACGCTTGCCTTGGGTCTGGCGCCGCCAAGCGAGCCGCCGGGAGCGATCAGCATTTTCAGCCACTCGCGGCCTTCGAGTGCGGTGTTGTCAGGATCGTTTTCCAATGCCCGACTGGCTTGCTCCAGTGCCCGTAAAGCAATAAAGGGAGGCGCTGCCAGGCCATTTCGATCATCCAGAAAACTGCCTTCGTCATCGAGCTTGTAGCGGATAGCGCCGACTCGAAAGAGGTCATGCACACCGAGCAGGAAATCCGATTCGTCCAGCTTGGATCCCTTGGGGGCGAGGCCATCGCGGATGTCTCGTTCCAGTCGGCGCTTCATCAGCAATTGGCCCCAGCGGTCCGGGCTTGAGTCGGCAAAGACGCCGAAGCGGGTCTGGTGCTTTGCAGGATATTGGCGTCCCTCGAACGGCTTGATGCGCGGATCCAACACCGTTGAGTTCAACTGTGGATCGGCCAAAGCAACAGGGTCGTACTCAAATTCGAACACGGTGGTGGAGCGAGCCTTACTGGCATGGAGAAAACCCAAACGCCTGGGTTTGGCCAGCGTTTCCCAATCGGCATAAACCGCGATCAGTGTCATCTTTACTCCGTCGTGGGTTTGGGTTTTTTCGTCTTGATCAAATTGGCGAAACTGTGGGTATTCAGAGGGAAATCAACCTCAAGGTCTGAATCAGAGATAGGACTTTGTGGAGTTCCTGCAGGCCTTTCGGGAATCGGTGATGAGGTCTCTGTTGAAGACATGCGACGCACCCTTTGTCGTTTACGGTTTGCTGCGGTGGCTTGTGGGGTTAATCGAGCATCTTGAAGTTGGCGCCCCACCTCATCTTCTTCGGCAAGCTTGCTCACATCTTTCTCTAAGCCCAGAACCTGCATGACTGACATGTAGGCACCCATCGTCACTCCGGAGTTGCCTGACTCCAATGAACGAAGGGTTGTCAGCGACATCCCGGCTCTTTCGGCAACCTGCTTGGCAGTCAGTTTGCGACGCAACCGGGCAAGTTTGAGCCGTTCGCCGAATTCAGCGAGCAGCCTGGATGCGGATGGCAGCAAGGGCGCTGTCTTCTTAGCCATATGCCATTATTCCTTCAGTTTTTAGCCTTAAATGCCAGAATAATAGCACTTATGTCTTGGGCAGCCAGTTAATGCCTGGGCGTAGCTGGCAGCGCTCATGAGTTTTGTTCATGGGCCACCCCACATCAGCAACGGAGCTATAACTGGCAATATTCCAAGTGAAAATTGGTTAAACAACCAGAATAATGCGAGTTAAGTGTTAGTAGTCATCCTTTCAATCGTTCACATACGAAAGCTCTGCATCCCGAATTACCGAACGCGGAGCGTCCGTGGAGCATTCCCACGCGGAGCATGGGAATGAGCTGCGTTCGGCGTCAGGCAGGTGCTGTCCAACCCATCATGCGTTGCTGGGCGACTTTTAACAGGTCGCAGCCGTCCTGGGTGAGCAGGTAGAGCGCGTGGGTGATGTGCGGGATGTCTTCGATGTCGCCGTGTTTGAAGCACAGGCAATGCAAGGTTTTCAGCAGGTCGCTGCCGGCTCGGATTCGCTGGAGCCCGCCTTCGAGAATGTCTTGGGGATCGGCCTCTGTGTCGATGATCAGCGGCGAGGTATTGGTGAGGTTGCTTTGAAGTGGGAGGTAACGATCATTTGGCGGATTGCTGTTGTTCATTTTATGTATTCCCAAATGCATCAGATGAACCGCTGCCATCGTGACCAAGCGATGGAGGCGGACTGTGTTCGGGTTGGTCAACCGGAGGAATACATAAGACCGGCACGCCATCAGACGTCCCAAACACAGCCACCATATAGCGTGCAGACACTTGAGGTGCCGGCAGCATACAACGGACGCGCTTATGTCTTCCATCGGGTGACCAAGCCCGAGCCGCTGTATTGGCAGCGACAGTCACGACTATAGGTGTCGGCACCACTGCGACGATAGAAGACAAGGCGCCGGACTCTGTAGGAAGTGGGCGAAGTTTCTATAGGCTGTTCCTACGAATACGCGAGCCTTTTAAACACATCGTTTCCCAGCATCATTGACTCGTTCAACGAATGTGCAGATACGAGTCCTTCTCCATTTTCAAACCCGTCGTCAGCCCCGTCGCCGGCGCGAAGATCGTGCCTTTCACCGCAGAAAAATTAACCCCCTTGCTGCCCAGCGACACATAGCGCTCACCGAGGTCCAGTTCGGTGAAATAGGTGTAAGAAATCTTGCGCATCGCCACGTATTTAGAGTCGTCACGACCCATCACGGTGTGCAGGTTTTCCAGTTGCGCGTGGGTCAGGTTCAGGGTTTTGTTCAGCGTCACGCCCCAGCGCTTGAGGCAGGCTTCAGCGAAGTGACGGACGATCTGGCCCGGCTCTGCCAGGGTTTTCGGCCCGCTGACACCATCGGCGGCGGCGTTGCCCACCAGCGTGCCGTGGCGGCCAGGCATCGGGTAAACATGGGTTTTGGTCAGTGGCGAAGTTTGCGGGATCACGCAACTGAAGCCTTTCGAGCGCTCGTCGCGAGCATAAAACGCCACGTACTCTTTAACGTTCTTTTCCAGTTTGACTTTTTCGCTCTGAAAGTTGGATATGCCCGGGACCGGATCAATCGCAAAGATGTTGACCGGAATATCGCGAAGCTGCATATCGTTATAAAGCGCGTTGGCCAACATATGGCAACTAATGCCGCCACGGCTCCAGCCGACCAGGTTGATGCGAGTTGGAATAATGCCGTCCTTGCGGAAGGTCTTGATGATTTGCTCCTGCAACTTTTGCTGGGTCACACTACGGTCGCCGTAGTTATACTTGCGCCACATCCACGAACCCTCGACTTTTACATCGTCGATGGGAATGCCGGCGGCTTTCAAGCGGTTGTATTCGGCTTCAGTCAATTTCTCGCGTTGCCAGTCACTACGACCAAGAACGATGTTGACCGCGTGCTTGACGTTTTCTTCCCAGCCCTTGCCGAACAGGGTTCCGCTGAGGCCATAGTCCTTGGATTGGGTAAACAGTTCGTCGGCTTGCAGGTTGCTGGTGCCGGGGCCATCGATCACAATCCACTCGGCAAACTCGCGCCCGGCGTGATTGGAAGCAAGTGTGGCAACCAGTTCGCCGTTCCAGTAAGTGGTGTTCTTGTTATCAAATTTAGTCGAGCCGGTGCCGCAAAAGAAAACAGTTAACGTCGTCATGATGTTGCTCTTTTATGATTGAAAGAGCGTGCAGACTAAGTTTGCCCGATCAAATAAGAAAGCGTTCAGTTGTTGCGGCTTTTGTATTGCTGATTTGTTATTGCTGATTATTATTGAGAGGTTCAACGCTTCAATTGCAACTGGGCAACTTCAAGTAATTGATTGCCGTCCTGTGTTAACAAGTAAAGAGCGTTGATGATGTGCGGAATGTCCTTGATGTCAGCCTCTTTGAAACAATAGCACTGCAATGTTTCCAGCAAGTCGCTGGCCGCGCGAATGCGTTGGCGCGCTGCATCGAGAATCTCGTGCGGATCGGCTTCGGTGTCGATGACCAACACCGGCGCATTGCTGTAGCTGGACTTGAGCGGTCGATAACGGTCGGACTGCGGATGGAGCGTATTCATCGAGGTCTGTCCTGTGTGAAATCACTGCAACCGCAGAGTGCTGTTTCAGGCGGGGCTCGGACTATAAAAGGCCAGCCCGCGACGCGGCAATACGGCTTTGATGGACAGACTTTGTAGGGGATTTACCGGTGTTTTCAGATTTGCCCTACGCGTTTCGCAGGGCTTTTTACGGGAAAACGTTTGCCGGTAAATTCTCTTACAGGGCTGTCAGGCATTGCGCGGCGAATCGCTGGAAATCGAGCGCCAGAATTCGTGGGATATTTCGTCGCGTCCTACCGGCCTGCCTGAAGAATCAGCGACCGCCGCCCGAGGAATTTTTACTCCCACGGCGGCTCGCGTTCCCTGCAAGTCGGGCATTGCATCCGCTGTATCATCCCGTATCGTTTTGGTCCCGACCTTTTCTCGACGCGCTGCAATCCCCGACTAGTCTTTGGGCTTCGCAGCGGTCAACGGAGTGACAGCTTATGCACAACACCCTGGAACAGGTTTTCGGTTATCCGCAGTTTCGGCCCGGCCAGGAGGCGGCGGTCAGCGCTGTGTTGGCCGGGCGCTCGGCGGCGGCGATTTTCCCCACCGGTTCGGGCAAGTCCCTGTGTTACCAATTGTCGGCGCTGCTGCTGCCGCACCTGACGCTGGTGGTGTCGCCGCTATTGGCGCTGATGCAGGACCAATTGGCGTTCCTGCAACGCCACGGCATCTCGGCAGGCAGCATTGATTCGGCGCAGAGCCGCGACGACGCCAGCGATGTGATGGCGCGCGCCAAGTCCGGCGAACTGAAGATCCTGATGATTTCCGTGGAGCGCCTGAAGAACGAGCGCTTCCGTAACTTTTTGCAGCAAGTGCCGATCTCGCTGCTGGTGGTCGACGAGGCGCACTGCATCTCCGAATGGGGCCATAACTTTCGCCCTGACTACCTGAAGCTGCCGGACTATCAACGCCAGTTCAACATTCCTCAGGCGCTGCTGCTGACCGCCACTGCGACGCCAAAAGTCATCGCGGATATGGAAGCGAAATTCGCCATCGCCCCCGAGGACGTGGTGACCACAGGTTTCTATCGGCCCAACCTCAATCTGCTGGTGGAGCCGGTTCGCGGCGCGGACAAACGCCGACGCCTCGTCGAATGGATGAGCGCGCGTCCCGGCCAGCCGAGCATCGTCTACGTCACGCTGCAGAAAACCGCCGAGCACATCGCCGAACATCTGGTTCGCAACGGTATTCAGGCTGAGGCTTATCACGCCGGTTTGCCGCACGATCAACGCGAGGCGATCCAGAAACGCTTCATGGGCGGCCAGTCCAATTGCATCGTTGCCACCATCGCCTTCGGCATGGGCATCGACAAGAGCGATATTCGCAACGTGGTGCATTTCGATCTGCCCAAATCCATCGAAAACTACAGCCAGGAAATCGGCCGCGCCGGGCGTGACGGGCAGCCGTCGGACTGCCTGGTATTGGCCAACCGCGACAGCCTCAACGTGCTGGAAAACTTCGTGTATGGCGACACCCCGGAGCTCAATGGCATCCGTTGCGTGCTCGACGAATTGCAAGCAGCTGCGCCAGAAGGGCAGTGGGAGTTTCTGCTTGGGCCGCTGGCAGACCAGAGCAATATTCGCCAACTCCCGCTAAAGACCTTGCTGGTGCAATTGGAACTGCGCGCAATCATCGCCCCGCGTTACGCCTATTACGCCGAATACCGTTTCAAATATTTGCAGGAACCGGAGGCGTTGCTCGCGCGGTTTGAAGGCGAGCGCAAAGACTTTGTCGCGGCGATCATTCAGACCTCTGCGCGCGCGCGGACCTGGGCGACGGTGAATTTCGATGCGCTGTACGAGCAACATTCGGCCGAGCGCAATCGAGTGGTCAAAGCGCTGGATTACTTCCAGGAGAAGGGCTGGGTCGAGCTCGAAAGCAAACAGATGACTGAGGTCTACAGCCTGCTGCAAAGCGGTTTTGACGCGCAGGCGTTGAGCGAGGAATTGCACGCCTACTTCACGCGGCATGAGCAAACCGAGATCGCGCGGATTCACGCGATGCTCGATCTGTTCGCCACCGAGCATTGTTTGGGTTATCGACTGGCCGAGTACTTCGGCGACCAGAACGCGCCGCGCCAGTGTGGGCATTGCTCGGTGTGCCACGGCGATGTGGCGCGGCTGCCGGCGCCACCGGAATTACCGGCGCTTGTGGATAAAAATTTCCAAGCGCTGTGCGCTGACTTTATCCACAAGCACGAGCAGTACACGGGGAATGTCCCGACAGCGGAGCGGGTGACGCGGTTTTTGTGCGGGATCAGCGTGCCGCTGTTTACCAAACTCAAGGCACGAGCGATTCCCGGTTTTGGCGTGCTGGAGGATTATCCGTATGCCGAAGTGCGGGAGTGGGCGCAAGCGCCATTGCGTGAATGAACGTCAGCTTTGGCTTAAAGAAACCAACTATGCTTGGCTGTGTTGATCGATCAATGTTTTGGGGAAAACAAAAAACTTGAACATCAAGAACAGAAAGCCGGCAACCGCGAATATCGAGAACACCTGGACCCACTGATGCGGATAACCGAGATGGTCCACCAAGATAATCAATATGGATAAATTCAAGCAATACCCGAGGGTGTGCGCAAATACATATCGAGCACCGGCGCTCAACAAGTTGCCTTCATGGGAAAAAGTCCATTTACGATTGCTGATAAAGCCGATCGTTGCGCCTATCGCGTAAAGAATGCTCATCGTGATTTTTGGGGTGCCACCCGCGTAGGTAATCAACAGGTAAATTGCATAGCCTATTGAGTTGGTCAGTACGCCGATCACCCCATAACGTACCAGTTCGATGATGGATGCCCGATCAGGTAATTTCAGCGAACTAAGCATGTATCCAGACCGCCAGCCCGAAACCAGATTTCCCGTATCCATTGCCGTTGTACAGCATGTAGCGGCGTTCTCCATGAATGAACACGTAGGGGTATTCGATCATTTCTGAATCCCAGCCATCGCTCGATACATCGATACCGCTATCGTCGAGACAAAGCTGCCAGGGATGATCATCTTGACCACGGGCGTAGCCGATCCGGTAAGACTGGCCGCCACCACTGCGGTACGAGAACCACATCTCCAGTCCGGTTTCAGTTGAGCCGGTGACTGTAGGCCTGGAAAACGCCTGCGCCTCACCGATGACGTATGGAACCGCCAAACCTTTTCGCACCCAATGATGCCCGTCGCTCGATGAGGCATAGTTCAAGGTATGTAGCATTTCTCCATTTCCTGCATCCCAGTCAGCGGTTGACCCGTACCACATGTCGTAATCGCCATCCGGACGTTGCATCACCCAAGGGTAGGAAAGGCTGATTGGGTCGTTAGAGTCGGCCCCCATAAAAGGCGTAGTGCTATCAAGTTCCAGCGTCAGGTCCGCATTGACGATCAGTCGACCGATATCGCCACGCCAATGGCCGTCGCAAGGACTTTGCCAGCCCATGAAGAGCATGTAGCGAACACCTTCCACCTCATAGCAATTACCGATACTCACACCATCGGCAAAGAAACTGCCTTCGTTGCCGTGTTCAAACGCGGGTGCGTAGTGTTCAACGATTATTTCGCGAGTAACGATATTTATATCGACTGCGGCAACGGACGAGCGATTATCAGCATCTCTGCCACTGTAGTAGATACGGTAGACATCGCCTTCAAGCCACACCGGCAAAGGATTGGCGGCGTGAGTTAGAAGTTTTGGATGCCGTCCGGTGCTGGAAGGGCAATAAAGTAAACCGAACTTTTCCCAATGAGGTTTCATCTTCATATCTTCCGCAGCTTGGTACTTGGGACTTTAGAGCGCTCAGTCGCCCCACCCACGTATAGGCCCTCGGGTTCGGCATCGCTAAGAAGCAACGTGCCGGCACCGACGACGCAGCGTTCACCTATCTTGATATGGTCGCGCAACGTAGCATTGACCCCAATAAAACACTGCTCTCCAATATCAACTCCACCCGAAACCACGACATGCGAAGCAATGAAAACATGGTCACGAATGGTGGAATGATGGCCGATGTGATTACCGCTCCACAGCGTCACGTTATTGCCGAGCGTGACAAATGGCTGAATGGTGTTGTCTTCGAGAACGAAACAGTTTTCACCTATTCTTTCTTCGTTCAGGACAGTTGCATGGGAGCTGATATAGCTGGCCAATCGGTAACCCATCGACTTGGCGGCAAGGTACTTTTCTTTGCGTATTGCATTGATCTTTGAGTAACTGAGTGCAACAAATAACTCATTCTCGCCTGGTGGATAGTGGGCCTCCAAGTCTTCGAAGGCACAGACCGGCAAGTTGCAGAACTGCGTGTCATTCAAATAGGCCGAGTCAACGGTAAACGCGACGACCTCATAGTCTGAATCAGTAGAAAAATAGTAGTGGGCGAGTTGTGCTATGTCGCCTGCGCCAAAAATGACCAGTGGCGTCTTCATGGCTGTTTCCTCACCAGGATAGTGAACTCGTAAAGATCGTAATCATGGAGCAGTGCTACATTACGCGAATAGCGGCGTTTACATAGATCGAATAGTACGCCGGGATCAGCGTAATAAAGATAATCACGTTTTTTGTCGGGATCGGAATACGAAGTGAGGCAGTTGAATGCAAAGCCCATGCGGCTGGTTTTGTCGAGTGTATCCAGCACACTTTCTAGGTAAGTCGACCACTGGTCATCGGTCCGCCCGAGACGTACATTGAAAATGCCGCTAGCAACGCCGTAGTCGGCGGATCGCGCAGGTTCGCTGCCTACATGAAATCGAGCATGGGCCTGGTCCTGGTAACGCAGCTTTGCCGCGCTGATCATGTCCGCAGATACATCGATGCCGTCATAGGAGAAGGCCGAGTGTCGCTCTTGCAAATAGTCGAAAAATGCGCCGTAACCGCTGCCGATATCATTGATGGAAAATTGTTCCGCGCTCTCAATGATCCTGGTCAGCTGTTTGAACCGAAGGTATTGCCCTTCTCTGCCGTTCCAGTCGACGCCTTGAGGCGTCTCGCCGTGTTGGGCAAGCTTGGACGAGTAATACTCGGCAACTTCAGAGAGGATTTCGCTTTTACCGCTTTCCATGAACTTGCCTCACGATCGTATAGGGACGCTGCTTGGTCTCGGAAAATATCTTGGACAGGTAAATACCAACGATGCCAATAAACGAAATGATCATTCCACCTAAAAGCCATATTGAGGCCATTACGGACGTCCAGCCATCAACCGGCGTGGCGAGCGTCAGCTTGATGATCAGCAGATAAGCAATGTAGAAACAGGAGAGCAGCGAAATCGCCAGGCCAATATAGAAAATGCCGATAAGTGGTGCATTACTGAAAGAGGTCACGGAGTTGACCAGTAACGACATTTTCTTACGCAGGGTATAAGTTGTTTCACTAGTGCTGTGTTTTTTTATCAGGTGCGGCTGTTGAACGAATCCTGTGATGTGCCACAGCCCTGCCATGAAGACTTCGCGTTCCTGATGGCTAATAAGCGCATTCACATAGCGTCGGCTCATCAATCGTGCCGTCACGATATTCTCAGGGAGGTGAAGCCCCGTCAACAATCTGAAGAGTGCATAAAACCAGCGCCCACTGATGCGCTCCAGAAAATTACCTTTTCGACTCTCCTGCACACCGTAGACGACATCGCAGCTGTCTTTTTCCATTTGCTTCGCGAACGCGTGGAGCCACTCCGGATCTTCTTCCAGATCACTGTCGATCAAGAATACCCGCTCACCACTGGCATGGATCAACCCCGTCATCATTGCCTTGTGATGACCAAAATTACGCGACAGGTCCACCACAACAATGTGATCGTCCTGTTCGGTCATTTGCACTGCAACATCGAGACTGTTGTCGGGCGATCCATCGTTTACCAGCACGATTTCATATGCTTCGCCAACTAGCTCAACTGCTGCCGCACTGGCTCGCTTGTAGAACTCCGGGAGGTAGGCAGCAGACTGATACAGTGTTGCGACGATTGATAGTTTCATGGATGTATGAATTTCATAAAGTTAGGGGCGTCTTTCCCACAATTGAATAGCACATCAAGAATGGTCACATTGTGAGAGAAGTCTCCCCAAAGCTGCGGATACTCGGGATAACCGGAATAATCAAACCAGCTTAGCTCAATACCGAGTTCGGAAAACACGCCGGCTTCGACATAATCGCGAGCTGCCGGGCCTGAAATGTATTCAGTCGCGCCCGCCTGCACACAAAGGTTCGCCAGACGTTCGGTCTTGCCATCGCTCAACGTGTAGTCCGATGAATCGCTGATGACAGTTTTAATGCCGAGATAAGTGCAGACGCTCTCGAGAAATGCCCTGTTCAGACTCGAAAGGTGGGTGTAAGAACCAAGGTAAAGCGGCGCCAGCCATGACGAGATTTCTTCAAAGAAAGGGGCGCGACGATAGTTTTGCTGCAGCGACTTCCAATGTACCAGCGCCCACTCGGCGCCCTCGATTTCAGTCTCGAAAATCGTCTGGTGGTATTTGCCTTTGACCCTGACGGGGACCGTCAGCCATTGCAGACCTTGCGGCGTCTTGATCTGGTTTCGATTGCGCCAGTCGCGCCGGGTGTATTGCATATCGTCATAGAGGATGAATTCATCGACAGCGGCAATCATGTCGAAATAACCCTTCCAGGGTATGTAATTGGATTGCACGATAGCGATTTTCTTCATTTCGCTCAGACGCCTTTCAAATGAATAAAATGCATGATTTATAAGTCGTCAAGATTTACGCAGCAGTAGCCCGCATCATCACTTTTTTGCACGTCGCGAAACTTTAGCGGCATCCATTCGCATCGCGTGATCAAGCCTGGACTTTCCAATTTTTTGAGGAACGGCAGCAGGCGGCCGTTTGACAAGTCTCCACCAAAACCGTATTCCGAAACGTATAGGACATGCACTGGCTTCTTCACTTTCAGGTATGCGAAATACGTCATGTGATCTACAACCATATTCTTTGCATTTTCAGTCGACAATCCACAAGACGCACCCAGTTTTTCAATGGATTTCAGGTGAGACGGGACATTGAAGACGGCAATCGATAAGGGCTGGCCGGGCAGCGTAGCCTGGGAATAGGCAGCGTTACTTATGGTGGCTGGAAATACCTTGAGCAAAAGCGTGAGCATCGACAGGATGGCAACGATCAAGAGGCTCGAGTATCCAATCATCAGATAATTACACCGTTTGGGCAGTACCTGTGCCTGCATCAATAGGGCAGCAAGTATTAAAGAAATTGGCAAAAACTGAGTGGCCGCGTAGAAGTTCTGAATGTTGAAAAACAGCGCGTTGAATATGTCCGCTGATGCCAGTAGCGCGGCTAGCGTAATGGGCGCGCAGAGTTGGCGCTTGGCGATCTTCACTATGAAAAATATCAGGCTGGCGATGTGCATGCCGACGATAAAAGAGTAGAGCAAATATTGTACTGCCAAGTTTAAATAAACTAGCCACGCCTCGCTGGTCTCTATTGGCGGCAGCCATCCTGACTGCGAGGTCGGGTTGAATGTCAAATGAGTCAGCAGCCTGTCCGGGAAACGGACAAGGTTGTCGGTTGCTGCCGTGAAGAATTCAACCGGCGCAGAAAACATCATCTTTGGCAGTAGTGTGTTTGCCGCTAGCATCGCCTGCATGGCTGGAGCGTCCTGGCAGGCTGCAATGGCGTTTGATTCCTGAAGTACTTGAAAGAATAATAATAGCGTGTAGATCAGCAATCCAGTACGAATCAACACGTGGTCACGCTTTGTTACGAGCCAAAGTGCGAGCAATACAAACGGAAGAAAAAACAAACTTTTTGGATGAACATAAAAAAAGCAGGACAGTACGAACACCTGAGCCAGTGCGGTAATGCTTTGCATGGGCAGAGTTTTCTGCCCCTGAAGTTGGGTGGCGGTTATACAAAAAATTAAAATCGGTAGCGTCATGAATTGTTCGGAGCGTGAAAGCACTAGCAAGTAAGGCAAGACCCCTAATGCCGAAAATGCCAGCAGGCCCGCCAGACGCTTGATCGCTAATGTTCTATTGTCTGTCTGCTGGAGACACCACGCTCCCAAGAGGCCAAACCAGATCACGGCAAAGACAATTCCGCTTATCCTTATGCCCAGTGGGCCCAGATTGGCATATACCCCTGAAATCAACGCGGCAGCGGGATAAAAAACCCAGGACACCGCACGGTCGGACATCGTCGAACATTGGGGGAAGAATGAAACCAGTTTCATGTCCTCCAGAAAAAACCTGGAAACGCTCCATTTCGAAACTATTTCATCTGAATATAAAGGGACAGAGATCCCGGTCAGCAAAACACAGAAGAACAAACCGATGACGATGAGGGCGATTCGTTCCATTGTTTTATGCATTGTTGCGGCCTTGTCTGTCGAGCAGCATAGAGGAAAATCGGGGAGCATATCCGCTGTTTGCGCCTAATGAATAAGGCCGTCAGCTCTCAGGAGCGGCGATGGTGCGAGTTATTAATCGCCTTTAATAATAATTCAACTATTCGACCCTGTTCTTCTCGGATCAAGCCCACCCATAAAGGAAGTCTGATCAAGCGTTCCGACTGTTGGTCAGTGACGCGCAACGCTCCGTGGGCTCGTCCATAACGCTGTCCCGCGGGCGAAGAATGCAAGGGCACATAATGAAAAACGGCATCTACAGAGCTTTTTTTCAATGCACTCAATACCTGCTGGCGATCTGTCTGCGGATGAAGCAATACGTAGTACATGTGCGCGTTGTGTTGGCATTCTTCTGGGATTATCGGGCGGCGTAAAAGACCCTGTTCTTCCAAGGGGGCAAGCATTTCGTGATAGTGCTGCCAACTAGCCAGACGTCGGTCTGTAATAGCCTGCGCCTCTTCTAATTGCGCCCATAGGAATGCGGCTGTCAGTTCACCTGGTAGAAAGGAAGAGCCGACTTCCTGCCACGTGTATTTATCGACTTCGCCGCGAAAAAACCGACTGCGGTCCGTCCCTTTTTCGCGGATTATTTCAGCGCGCAATGCAAGAGCAGCGTCGTTCACCAACAACGCGCCACCTTCGCCGGAGATTACATTCTTGGTTTCGTGGAAGCTGAAAGCGCCCAAGTCGCCAATGCTGCCCAAGGCCCGGCCCCTATAGCTAGCCATTACCCCTTGAGCGGCATCTTCGACAACTTTCAGCCCATGACGACGGGCGATTTCCATGATGCTGTTCATCTCACACGCAACGCCAGCGTAATGAACTGGAACAATGGCTTTGGTTCGAGTCGTAATCGCTTGCTCAATCAACCGTTCATCGAGGTTTAGCGTGTCTTCCCTGATATCGACGAACACGGGAATTGCGCCACGCAAGACAAAAGCGTTCGCGGTGGAAACGAACGTGTAAGAAGGCATGATGACTTCGTCGCCCGGTTGAATGTCCAGCAGTAGCGCGGTCATTTCCAACGCAGCGGTACATGAGTGAGTGAGCAGTGCCTTGACGGATCCAGTCGTTTGTTCAAGCCGGGCGTGGCATTTCTTGGTAAACGGACCATCCCCAGCGAGTACGTTGCCGAGCTTGGCCTGTTCAATGTAGAAAAACTCTTTACCTGTCATATAAGGTCGATTGAACGGGATCTTTCCAATGCTCACGTCATGCCTCCGGTCCGGTACATATGTTGCGCAATAAAATCCGTCAGCGGATTGACATTGTTGTATATCGCGCTTGGCTATCTTCAAGCAAAAGGCCGGTAGTCATTCATCTGCTGGTGGGCAGTTTCGGCTGGGTGCGATCATAGCTCAACGGACCCTTTAAGCCCACATTGACGGATTTGCTGCGCGGCTCGAGGTTCTTGCAAACGAACCAGTGCATCCATCCGCTGAATGTCCCCCATCACACGAATAAATTTCAAAAAACTGCGACGGCTGACTATGGTGAAGCCTGTCTTTGGATCGCCAACCAGTGCACAACCAAGAGAACAAAAATGAGCCAGACGTCGTTCAATATTCAGCGCGCTGCGGTCATCGGCGCGGGCACCATGGGCCGTGGGATTGTCATGTGCCTGGCCAACGCCGGGGTGCCGGTGCAGTGGGTGGATAACAATCCGCAGATGCTTGAGCAGGCGTTGGCCACGGTCGCCGACACCTACGCGCACAACGTGCGTCAGGGCCGGATTGATCAGGCCGAAGCCGACGCACGCATCGCGCGAGTCACCAGCGCGGCGGATTACGCGGCGATTCGCGATGTCGATCTGGTGATCGAAGCGGTGTACGAGAATCTTGAGCTGAAGCAGAAAATCTTCCGCGAACTCGACGGCCTGCTCAAACCCGAAGCGATTCTGGCGAGCAATACCTCGGCGCTCGACATCGACGCGATTGCCGCTGCCACTCGCCGCCCGCAACAGGTGCTGGGCCTGCACTTTTTCAGCCCGGCGCACATCATGAAACTACTTGAAGTGGTGCGCGGCGCGCAGACCGCTCCGGCGGTGCTTGAGGTAGCGCTGGACCTTGGCCAGCGCATGGGCAAAGTCAGCGTGGTGTCGGGCAATTGCCACGGTTTTATCGGCAATCGCATGCTGCATACCTACGTGCTCGAAGCACGCAAAATGCTCCTCGAAGGCGCGTTGCCGTATCAGGTCGACGCCGCGCTGCAAGGTTTCGGTTTCGCCATGGGGCCGTTCCGCATGTACGACGTGGTCGGCATCGATTTGGAATGGCGCGCCCGCGAACTGGCCGGTAAAGGGCAGGATGCGCCTGAGGTGCAGATCGACAATCGGCTGTGTGAGCTCGGGCGTTTTGGTCAGAAGAGCGGCAACGGTTATTACCACTATGAGCCGGGCAGTCGCCAGGCTGAGCACGATGTAGAGGTCGATGCGCTGGTGCTGGAGGTCAGCGAGCGGCTGGGCTTGCAGCGCCGTGAAATCGGTCCTGAAGAGATTCTGGAGCGCTGCTTGCTGGCGCTGGTCAACGAAGGCGCGAAGATCCTCGAGGAAGGCATCGCCGGTTCGGCGCATGACATCGATCTGGTTTACCTCAACGGTTATGGTTTCCCGGCTGACAAGGGCGGGCCAATGGCCTGGGCGGATCAGCAGGGGCTGGCGGAGATTCATCAGCGTTTGTTGGCGCTGGAAACGCGTCAGGGCGATCAGTGGCAACCTGCGCGGCTGATTGGCGAGTTGGCGGCGGTGGGTAAGGGGTTTGCTGACAGGTAGACTCCACCTGTTTGATCGTTCCCATGCTCGGCGTGGGAATGCAGCCCGGGACGGTCCGCGTCCCAAAAGCGGACGCAGAGCGTCCATTGAGGCATTCCCACGCGGAGCATGGGAACGATCCTTCAGAATGAGAGAAATCAATGAATCAACGCACCGACTACCCGCACTTCCAGCCCATCACCACGCGCTGGCACGACAACGACGCCTACGGTCACGTTAATAACGTTACCTATTACAGCTTCTTCGATACGGCAGTGAACACGTACCTGATCGAAGTCGGCGGGCTGGATATCCATGACGGCGAGGTGGTCGGTTTTGTCGTGAGTTCGGCGTGCGATTACTTTGCGTCCATCGCTTTCCCGGATCGCATCGAGATCGGCCTGCGGGTCGGCAAGTTGGGCAACAGTTCGGTGCAATACGAACTGGCGGTGTTCAAGCACGGCGAGGACGAAGCCTGTGCGGCCGGGCGCTTCGTCCACGTGTTTGTCGATCGGGCATCGAATCAGCCAGTGGCGATTCCTGCCGGGCTGCGCGACGCGCTGGAACGCTTGGTAGTTTGAAACGCAAAAAAAATCGCAGCCCGAAGGCTGCGATTTTTATTTAGCGGACCGCTAAGCCTTCAGGCCTCAGCGATGACGATAGTTTTTGTGATGCTTGCGGTGGCCATAGGCATGACCCCGGCCAGGGTGGCCATCGCGGTAGTAGCGACGATCATCACGGCCGCGATAGGAGCGACGGTCGTCGTCCTCATCGCTTTTGTTGCCCATGTAGTTACCCAGCGCGCCGCCAGCACCACCGCCGGCTGCGGAGCCGATGAGGCTGCCGGTGCCGCCGCCGAGGCTGCGACCGACTACGTTGCCGCCGGCTGCGCCCAACGCACCGCCAATGGCGGCTTCGCCACGGCTGCGTTTGTCGGCGCCGACTGCGCTACCACCCGCGCCGCCCAAGGCTGCGCCGATGGTGGAACCTGTATTGCCGCCTAGTGACTGACCGACGACCGAGCCCAGAACTCCACCCAATGCGCCGCCCACACCTGCTTCGGTGGTGCCTCCGGCAGAAGCGAAGCCACTGACCAGGCCAAGGGACAACAAGAGAATCGAGGAGAACTTCATAGAGGAACCTCAAGGGGATGACGACGCGATCCTGAGGTGGTGGGCGGATTGTGACAATCAAAATCCGACGAGTAACACGACTTGTACACAATTCGATAAGTTACTGTTTTATCGAGGGAACTTAAGTGCTTTTCGCCGGTCTTTAGCTACTTCGGATAGGCCGTTTTTGCGAGAAAACGGCCTTTTTTGTGGGCGTTTGGAAAATACCCGAAGCCTATGTTGTCCGGGCAGACGCCTTCGCGGGCAAGCCTTGCTCCTACAGATCGGAGTCGTCCGCGAAATATCCGAACGACACGAACCTGTAGGAGCGAAGCCTACCCGCGAAGAGGGCAGACCTGCTAACGCCCTAAGCCGACTTGGCCATGATCAAACCGCTCTCACTGGCCATCTCCAGACGAATCGCCACAAACTTCGAGGTTGGCGTATGGCTGCCGTCCCCGGTGCTCTCCAGCGGCACCAGCGGGTTCACTTCCGGGTAATACGCCGCAGCCTGTCCGGCAGGAATGTCGAACGCGAGCAAGGTAAAGCCCTTGACCCGACGCTCGCGGCCATCGTCCCAGATCGACACGATGTCGGCTTTCTGCCCAGGCTTGAAGCCCAGACGAATGATGTCCGCCTCGTTCACAAACAACACATCGCGCTGACCCTTCACCCCGCGATAACGGTCATCCAGACCATAAATCGTGGTGTTGTACTGATCGTGGGAACGCATCGATTGCATGATCAAATCCGGCAATACGCCGGTCGCGCGCGTGCGTTCGTGCACCAGATCTTTCGGCAGCAGGTTGGCGCGGAAGTTGGCGCGGCCCGACGGCGTGTTCCACTTGCGTGCGCCAGCGCTGTTGCCGAGGTAGAAACCTCCCGGATTTTTCACCCGCTCATTGAAGTCACGGAAGCCCGGAATGGTGTCGGCGATCAAGTCGCGGATGCGCGAGTAATCGGCCACCAGCCAGTTCCAGTCCACCGGTTTGCTGCCCAACGTTGCGGCGGCGATGCCGGCAATGATCGCTGGCTCCGAACGCATCAGGTTCGACAACCGCTGCAACTGGCCGTTGGAGGCATGGACCATGCTGAACGAATCTTCCACGGTGACCGCTTGCGGGCCCTCAGTCTGGATATCGATGTCGGTGCGGCCCAGGCACGGCAGGATCAGCGCTTCTTTACCGTGGGCCAAATGGCTGCGGTTGAGCTTGGTGCTGATCTGCACGGTCAGGTCGCAATTGCTCAGCGCCTGGAAGGTGCGCGAGCTGTCCGGGGTCGCTTGAGCGAAGTTGCCGCCCAGGCCGATGAAGACTTTGGCGCGACCGTCGGCCATCGCGTGAATCGCCTCGACTACGTTGTGCCCATTATCGCGCGGCACTTTGAACTGAAAGCGCCGTTCCAGTGAATCAAGGAACGCCACTGGCGGACGCTCATTGATGCCCATCGTGCGGTCACCCTGCACGTTGCTGTGGCCGCGCACCGGGCACAAACCGGCGCCCGGCCGGCCGATGTTGCCGCGCAGCAGCATCAGGTTGGCGATTTCCTGAATCGTCGCCACCGAATGGCGGTGCTGGGTGATGCCCATCGCCCAGCACATGATGACGTTCTTGCCTTTGGCGTACATGCGCGCCGCTTGCTCGATTTCCACCAGGGTCAGGCCGGACTGCTCGACGATCTGCTCCCACGGCGTGTCGTCGATGGTGCCCAGGTATTCCAGGACGTTGGCGCTGTGTTCGTTGAGGAAGTCGTGATCGAACACCGCAGGCGTGCCAGCCTTCTGCGCATCGCGTTCCCACAACAACAGGAATTTCGCCATGCCGCGCAGCAGCGCCATGTCGCCGCCCAACGCCGGGCGGAAATACGCGGTGTTGGTGGGTTTGTCGCCATTGGTGAGCATTTCGATCGGATGTTGCGGGTGTTGGAAACGCTCCAGTCCGCGCTCTTTCAGCGGGTTGACACACACCACCTGAGCGCCGCGTTTCACTGCTTCGCGCAGCGGTTCGAGCATCCGTGGGTGGTTGGTGCCGGGGTTCTGGCCCCAGACAAAAATCGCATCGGCGTGCTCGAAATCTTCGAACGTCACCGTGCCTTTGCCGACGCCGACACTTTGCGCCAACGCCACACCGCTGGCCTCGTGGCACATGTTCGAGCAATCAGGAAAGTTGTTGGTGCCGAAGGTGCGCACGAACAATTGATACAGATACGCCGCTTCGTTGCTGGCACGGCCCGAGGTGTAGAACTCGGCTTGGTTGGGACTCGACAGACCCTGCAAATGCTTGGCGATCAGGGCAAACGCGGCTTCCCAGCTGATCGGCTTGTAACGATCGGTCTCGGCGTCGTAGCTCAACGGCTCGGTCAAACGGCCCTGGTATTCGAGCCAGTAATCACTTTGATCGAGCAGCGCGCTGACGCTGTGTTTGGCGAAGAACGCGCCATCGACACGACGTTTGGTCGCCTCCCAGTTCACCGCTTTGGCGCCGTTCTCGCAGAACGCGACCATGCCGGCTTCCTTGGAATCACCCCAGGCACAACCCGGGCAGTCGAAACCGCCGTTCTTGTTGGTCTTGAGCATCATGCGCAGGTTTTTCAGCGCGTTGTCGCTGGTCAACCATGCCCGGGCAACGCTAACCAGCGCGCCCCAACCGCCGGCCGGGCCTTTGTAAGGCTTGTAGCGCGGGACGGGGGTCTGATCGGCTTGATTGTGTTGGCTCACGCTTGATTCTCCATCGCTGGGCTGTAAACCCGCGGCGCACTTTTCTGCGGCAGGTGGATGAGATTGAGGTTGTGGCGGCGCGCCCATTGCACGGCGAGGCCGGTGGGCGACGACAGGCTGACGAGGGTCTGAATGCCTGCGCGCAGCACTTTCTGGATCAATTCGAGGCTGCAACGGCTGGTGACAATCGCCAAGCCGCCAACGGTCGGGATGTTCTGGCGGATCAGGCCGCCGATCAGCTTGTCGAGCGCGTTGTGCCGGCCAATGTCTTCGCGGCCCAGCAACAATTCACCTTGGCCGTTCATGAACACCGCCGCGTGCACCGCGCCGCAATGCTGGCCCAGCGGCTGGAACGCGCCGATGCGCTGGCGCAGGCCGTCGAGCCATTGCGCGGGAGGCAGCGGCGCGCCGGGCAACACTTTGAGGTCCGGCAACGCCTGCTCGACCGCTTCGACGCCGCAGAGCCCGCAACCGCTGGTGCCGGCCAGTTGCCGACGTTGTTGCTTGAGGTTCCAGAACGCGCGGTTGGCGATGGTCACTTGCGCGTATTGCGCCGAACCCGCGCCGCTGAGTTGCAGGTCATAGATGTCGCTGGCGTCTTCGATGATGCCGCTGCCCAGGCTGAAACCGACAATAAAGTCTTCCAGATCCGTCGGCGTCACCAGCATCACCGCTTGGCTGATGCCGTTATAGGCGATCGCCAACGCCACTTCCTCGGCCAGCGCGGTGCTGGTCGATTCTGCGTAGGTCAGATCGCTGTAACTGTAGGTGTGGCTGGCGGCAGGCGCGGGCGTTTCGAGTGCGGGCGCCGCGCTGGTTGGGCGCTTGGCGTTCATGGGGCATCACCGACGGTTTGGTCAGCTCCTAGCCTAGGCGCGTCAACTTGTCGCGTCTAATCGCTAATACTGATCCGCCGATAGATGACGTCGATCAAGACTCGCTCAGCGATTTCTGATAAATCGCGAAACACGCCTCGGCCAGCGCCGAACGTGGCGCCGCGCGGCGCATGATCAGCCCCAGTCGACCGAGGGTTTGCGCATTGTCGATCGGTTGCAGGCGCAGGTGGTCGGTGAGGTTTTCCAGGCCTCCCTCCAGCGGCATCACCGCGCAACAAAATCCGCCGTGCACCGCTTGTAACAATTGGTGGACCGCATCGGTTTGCAGCAACGGTTGCGGCGTCAGCCCGCGACTGTGGAAGTTGTGGTCGATGGATTGGCGAAAGTGCATGCCGCTGGTGAGCATGCCCAGCGGCAGCTCGATCAGCGCTTCCCAACTCAGCGGCGCCTCGCCAAAACTGTAGAAACGCTGATCGTAGAGCAGGCCCATGCGCGTGGTGCTGAACGCCAGCGAATCGAAGCGCTCGCCATCGAGGCGTTCGAGGTAGGACACGCCAAGGTCGAGGCGGTTGTTCGCCAGTTGCTCGAGGATCTGCTCGGAGCTCAACGCCGAGAGTTCGAAACGCAGGTTCGGGTGTTCCTTGTGCAGGCGTTGCATCAGCGGCAGCGGATCGAAACTCGACAGCGGCACCACGCCCAGGCGCAATGTCCCGACCAGATTGCCGCGACACGCCGCCGCTTCAGCCTGCAAGCCGTCATACGCCGCGAGCACCGTGCGCGCCCAGGCCAACACGCGCTCGCCCGGCGCGGTAAAGCCTTCGAAGCGCTGGCCACGATTGACCAGCGGCAACTCGAGTTCTTCCTCGAGGCTGCGCAGGCGCATGGACAAGGTCGGCTGGGTGATGTGACACCGCGCCGCCGCTTGGCCGAAATGCCGGGTTTCGTCGAGGGCGATGAGGAATTTCAGCTGCTTGATGTCCATCTTCGCTCCAGGGCGCGGTGAGGTTGGGGATTTTAGCGCTTGCGGCGGACCGACGTCATTGGTCGGGTTGGAACCGCGCGTTGCCGGGTTGGTCTAGTCTTTTGCGTCTGGACCCTTATCCCATGGAGAGAACACGATGAGCCTTTTGAGTTTTGTGAAAGAAGCAGGCGAGAAACTGCTCGACCTGCTGACACCCGGCAACGCCAATGCCAGCGAACAATTGAAGGAGCACATCAGCAAGGTCGGTCTGGGTAATCCGAATGTGCAGGCCACCGTGGATGGCGACAAGGTCACCGTCACCGGTGAAGTCGCGTCCCAGGAAGAAAAAGAAAAGATTCTGCTGGCGGTGGGCAATATCGCCGGCGTTGGTAGTGTTGATGATCAGATCACCGTGACCGGTGCGGCAACGCTCGTAGCAGCGAAATTTGTCGTGGTCGAGAAGGGCGACACCCTCAGCGCGATTTCCCTGCGCGTTTACGGCGATGCCAACAAGTATCAGAAAATCTTTGACGCGAACAAACCGATGCTCAAAGACGTAAACAAGATCTATCCGGGCCAGTCGTTGCGTATTCCTGAGTAACTACAAACCCGTGGCGAGGGGGCTTGCCCCCGTTGGGTCGCGCAGCGGCTCCAAGATTTTTGCGACTGCTGCGCAGCCGAACGGGGGCAAGCCCCCTCACCACAATAGGCAGACGTGTCGGGCTCAGAGGCCTTCGATCAGGTCGCGATAATCGCCGACCGCCGCAAATTCGGCGGTGTCTTTCGGCCCTTTGCGGCTGTCCGGCTCGCTCACGGCCAGCAAATGCGCTACACCAAAATCTCGCGCACTGCGCAGGATCGGCAGCGTGTCGTCGATGAACAGGCTGCGCGCCGGGTCAAACCCGATATCGGCCTGCAGCGCGTCCCAGAACTGCGGATTTTCCTTGGCGAACCCGTAATCGTGGGAGCTGATCAAACGCTCGAAATAGGGCGCCAGTTCAATCCGTTCCAGTTTCAGCGACAACGAATCGCGGTGCGCATTGGTGATCATCACCACGCGTTTGCCAGCCCGTTTGATCGCCGCCAGAAACGTGTCCGCGTCAGGGCGCAAGGCAATCAGATCGGCGGTTTCCAGTTTCAGTTCGCGCACCGGAATCTTTAGCTCGGCGCTCCAGAAATCCAGGCAATACCATTGCAACTGACCGGCATTGCGCTCGAACAGCGGCTGCAACTCCATCTCCGCCATCGCCCGACTGACGCCGTGCAACTCGGCGTAACGCTGCGGCAGGTGTTCCATCCAGAAATGGTTGTCGTAATGCAGGTCCAGCAGTGTGCCGTCCATGTCCAGCAGCACAGTGTCGATGTCGCGCCAGGGCAGCAGGGACATAAAAAACTTCTCCAGCGGTAAAAAAGATATCCGAGGTCAACAATCAGGATAGGCCGGGTACAGGCTGGTTTGAAAGCGTCGCGAGCGAAGAGAGTGCAAGGAAAAAACAGGCGAGGACGGGGAGTTTACGTGTTGTAAATGACCCGTCCGAGCCTGTTTTTGACGCAGCAATCTCGAGCGCAGCAGCTTTCAAACAGCCTGTATAGTAACGCGTTCACGCCAAGGAGCCGCTTATGCGCCAGAAACCCACCGTACTCGCCCGCGAGATCGTCGCCACCAGCCGTTTATTCTGCGTCGAAGAGCTGAAGCTGCGCTTTTCCAATGGCGTCGAGCGCACTTACGAGCGTCTGGTCGGCAAGGGCGCCGGGTATGGCGCGGTGATGATTGTGGCGATGCTCGATGCCGACCACGCAGTGCTGGTCGAGGAATATTGCGGCGGTACTGACGAGTACGAATTGTCGTTGCCCAAAGGCTTGATCGAGCCGGGCGAGGACGTGCTGGCGGCGGCCGAGCGCGAGCTCAAGGAAGAGGCCGGGTATGGCGCGCGGCAACTGGAACATCTGACCGAGCTGTCGTTGTCGCCCGGTTATATGAGCCAGAAGATCCAAGTGGTGCTGGCCACCGACTTGTACGAAGAAAGCCTGGAGGGCGACGAGCCCGAGCCGATGGGCGTGGAGAAGGTCAACCTGCGTGAATTATCCGGTTTGGCGCAAAACCCGAAATTCACCGAGGGCCGTGCCTTGGCGGCGCTGTACCTGGCCCGCGACTTGCTGACCCAGCGCGGAGTGTTCCTGCCATGAATTTCCCGCATCCGTTGATGGCGCCAGTGATTGAATTGGCGCTGCGGGCTGGCGACGCGATCCTGCCGTTCTGGCGCACCGGCACTGCGGTGACGGCGAAGTCGGATGATTCGCCGGTGACGGCCGCAGACCTGGCGGCGCACCATTTGATTCTCGACGGGCTGACGGCGCTGGACCCGAGTATTCCGGTGTTGTCCGAAGAAGACGCCAACATCCCGCAGAGCGTGCGCGCCGGGTGGCAGCGTTGGTGGCTGGTGGATCCGTTGGACGGGACCAAGGAATTCATTGCCGGCAGCGAAGAATTCACCGTCAACATCGCGTTGATCGAGCAGGGCCGCGTAGTGTTTGGCGTGGTGTCGATGCCGACCAACGGACGTTTCTACGTCGGTGGCGCGGGATTGGGCG
>NZ_MKGS01000180.1:0-30105 GCF_002836905.1 Pseudomonas sp. 43NM1
GGATTATCACCTCGACGCGCAAACCAAAGGCCTCGACCGCGCCCGCCACAACATTGATGCGTGGTGGCCGCACCTGGAAAGCGGCGCCGAAGCCATCGTGCAAACCGCCAGCGGCTGCGGCGCGTTCATCAAGGATTACGCGCATCTGCTTGAACACGATCCGGCGTATGCCGCCAAAGCGCAGCGGGTCAGCGCGCTGGCACTGGATCTGGTGCAAGTGCTGGCCGAGGAACCGCTGGAGCGCGTCTGCTCGGCGACGGCTCAGCGCATCGCTGTTCATTGCCCCTGCACTTTGCAGCACGCGCAAAAACTCGGCGGCGCGGTGGAAGCGCTGCTCAGCCGCTTGGGCTTCAACCTCAGCGCGGTGCCGGACAGTCATTTGTGTTGCGGCTCGGCCGGTACTTATTCATTGACCCAACCGGAACTGGCCCGGCAACTGCGCGACAACAAACTCAACGCGCTGGAAAGCGCTCGCCCGGATCTGATCGTCACCGCCAACATCGGTTGCCAGAGCCACCTCGCCAGCGCCGCGCGCACGCCGGTTCGGCACTGGATCGAACTGGTGGACCAGTCGCTGGGAGAATGAAGTTCGTAGGATTCTTCGTTTGTCGGCGTAGCTGAAGGCTGCGATCTTGCCCCTCATCCGATCAGTCTTACGCCAGGAACACTTTTCATGAGCCAGCCGAGCTTCGTCAGCCCCGACCTGATCCGCCAGCGCTTTTCCAAAGCGATGTCCGACATGTACCGCGAAGAAGTGCCGCTGTACGGCGCGCTGATGGCATTGGTGGAACAGACCAACCGCGACGTTTTAGCGAGCGACCCGCAGATCGCCCGGCAGCTCGAAAGCACCGGCGAAATCCAGCGTCTGGACCTGGAGCGCCACGGCGCAATCCGCGTCGGCAGCGCTGCCGAACTCGCCACCCTCGCCCGTTTGTTCGCGGTGATGGGCATGCAACCGGTGGGTTATTACGACCTGACGCCGGCGGGCGTGCCGGTGCATTCGACGGCGTTTCGTGCGGTACACGAAGCGGCGTTGCAGGTCAGCCCGTTTCGCGTGTTCACCTCGTTATTGCGCCTGGAATTGATCGAAGATCTGGAACTGCGCGCGTTCGCCGAATCGGTGTTGGCGCAACGTTCGATTTTCACCCCGACTGCGCTGCAATTGATCGAACTGGCCGAAACCCAGGGCGGGCTCAGCGACAAACAGGCGTGGCAATTTGTCGAGCAGGCGCTGGAGACGTTTCGCTGGCATCACAGCGCCACCGTCACTGCCGCGCAATATCAGCAGCTCAGCGCCCAGCATCGATTGATCGCCGATGTCGTCGCGTTCAAAGGCCCGCACATCAATCACCTGACCCCGCGCACGCTGGACATCGACATGGTCCAGGCGCAAATGCCTGCGCATCGCATCACGCCCAAAGCGGTGATCGAAGGCCCGCCGCGCCGCCAGTGCCCGATCCTGCTGCGCCAGACCAGTTTCAAAGCGCTCGACGAGCCGATTGCCTTCACCGATCAGGACAATGCACGCGGCAGCCACAGCGCGCGTTTCGGCGAAATCGAACAACGCGGCGCGGCACTCACGCCCAAGGGGCGAGCGCTGTACGACCGGCTGCTGAACGCGGCGCGCGATGAACTGAAGGACTTTCCGAATGAAGCCAACGCCGACCGCTACAACGAATTGATGGCCCAGCACTTTGGCGAATTCCCTGACACGCTCGACGGCATGCGCCGACAAGAACTGGCGTACTTTCGCTACTTCGTGACGGAAAAAGGCTTGGCGATGGAAGGATTGAGCGGGGCGTTGCAGGACTTGCTGGATCAAGGTCTGGTGCGGGCCGAGCCGCTGGTGTACGAGGACTTTTTGCCGGTGAGTGCGGCGGGGATTTTCCAGTCGAACCTCGGGGACGCGGCGCAAACGCATTATGGCGAGCATTCGAATCAGCAAGCGTTCGAGCAGGCGTTGGGGCGCAAGACCATTAATGAGTTGGAGCTGTACGCCGAGACCCAACAGCGCTCGATTGATCAGTGCTACGCCAGATCGGCCACCACCCAACCCCTGTAGCAGCTGGCGCAGCCTGCGTTCGGCTGCGCAGCAGTCGTCAACCTCTGCACGCGATGTTTCAGTCAAATTGCGGCGGTTGAATAAACGACTGCTTCGCGGCCGAACGCAGGCTGCGCCAGCTGCTACAGGACGGTGTCGGCTCCGGGAACGGAGTTGGTCAGTTGGCCAGTTTCGCCAGCAACGCTTCAGCCGTAGCTTGCGATGACGCCGGGTTCTGCCCGCTCAGCAACAACCCGTCGGTGGTCACGTAGCTTGCCCAATCCTCGCCCTTCGAATAAATCCCGCCCTTGGCTTTGAGCTCATCCTCAACCAGAAACGGCACGATATCGGTCAACTGCACCGCTTCTTCTTCGCTGTTGCTGAAGCCAGTCACACGTTTGCCTTTGACCAACGGCTGACCGTCCGCGTCCTTGACGTGGCGCAACACCCCCGGCGCATGGCACACGGTGGCAACGGGTTTACCGGCCTGGTAGAGCGCCTCGATCATTGCGATCGAGTGCTGATCTTCAGCCAGATCCCACAGCGGACCATGGCCGCCCGGATAGAACACGGCGTCGAAATCTTCAGCCTTGACGCTGCTCAGCACGACCGTCGAAGCCAATGCGGACTGCGCCGCCGAATCCTTGCGAAAGCGCTCGGTGGCGGCGGTTTGCGCGTCCGGCTCGTCGCTTTTCGGGTCCAGCGGTGGCTGACCGCCCTTCGGCGAGGCCAGGGTCAACTGCGCGCCGGCGTCTTTGAACGTGTAATACGGCGCGGCGAATTCTTCCAGCCAGAAACCGGTTTTCTTGCCGGTATTTCCCAATTGATCGTGGGACGTTAAAACCATCAGGATTTTCATGTCGTACTCACTTGATTTCAGGAATGTTCATACGCCTGCGGCGTTCAGGTACAGAGTCATTGACTGCCGCGCCGTGCCGTTTGTTTCACTCAGCGCTGAGCGGTGAAGCCGGATCATACGCAAGCCTTCCAAATTTAGATATTGAAATATCGCAATATTGTGATACTCCTATAAAGGCGTTCACAGCGCACCCTGCTCAGCCCACGGCTGACGGCGCACGAACGCACTCATTCCGCACTACAGGACTTACCGATGACCGGCTCCGCCCTTTTCACCCCCATCCGCCTCGGCCCATTCACCCTGCAAAATCGTCTGGTGCTGCCACCGCTGACGCGCTCGCGCAGCAGCCAACCGGGCAACATCCCCAACGCCTTGATGGCCGAGTATTACCGCCAGCGCAGCAGCGCCGGTCTGCTGATCACCGAAGGCATTCAGATCGAACCGCGCGGTCAGGGCTACGCCTGGACCCCGGGCATCCACAGTCAGGAACAAATCGACGGCTGGAAACTGGTGACCGAGGCGGTGCACGCCGAGGGCAAACCGATATTTGCGCAGCTGTGGCATGTCGGCCGGGTATCGCACACCTCGCTGCAACCGGGTGGCGCGGCGCCGGTCGGGCCGTCGGCAATCCCGGCGACGGCGGTCAGCGTGTTTATCGAAACCGGCCCGGGCACCGGCGCACTGGCCGAACCGTCCGTGCCGCAAGCGCTGAGCACCACGCAAGTCAAGGAACTGGTGGAGCTTTACGCTCAGGGCGCACGCAATGCTTTGGCCGCCGGTTTTGATGGAGTCGAGTTGCATTGCGCCAACGGTTACCTGGTGAATCAATTTATCTCCGAGCACAGCAACCAGCGCACCGACGAATACGGCGGCTCGCTGAGCAATCGCCTGCGCTTTCTGCGCGAAATCACCGAAGCCGTTGCGGCGGTGGTGGGCAAAGATCGCGTCGGCGTGCGGTTTGCACCGCTGTTCGCCAGCACTGACGAAGCCCGCGTGTACCTCGGCCTCGTCGAAGAAAACCCGCACGAGACCTACCTCGAAGCGGTGAAGTTGATGGAGCAGATCGGCATCGCTTACGTGTCGCTGGCCGAAGCCGACTGGGACAACGCGCCGGAGTTGCCGACGACCTTCCGCGAGGCTGTGCGCGAGGCATTCAGCGGGTTGCTGATGTACGCCGGCAAGTATTCGAGCGCGCGTGCCGACAAGGTTCTGGACAATGACTGGGGCGATCTGATCGGTTTCGGCCGGTGGTTTATCGCCAACCCGGACCTGCCGGCGCGCCTGCTCAATCAATGGCCGCTCAACGAACTGGACGCGTCCAGCCTCTATGGCGGAACTGCCGTCGGCTACAGCGATTACCCGCGTTACCAGCCGAGCCTGTAAACTGCGCCGCAGATCGCGCCGTGGATTTGCGGCAGCGATCTGCCGGCCATAAGGTTTCGGCTTATTTCGACGCAGCAAACAGGCGCCAGGCTCGACCATGACTCTTGATCTGAACGACATCATCAAAGCCCTTTCCAACCCCACACGCCTGCAAATCATGCTGTGGCTGAAGGATCCGCGCGTGCACTTCCCGACCCAGGAACGCGATCCGGAAGAAATCGGCGTGTGCGTCAGCATCATTCAGGAAAAGGTCGGCCTGTCGCAGTCCACCGTGTCGCTGTACCTGACGGCGCTGCAACGTGCCGATCTGGTGACCTCGCAGCGACTCGGGCCGTGGACGTATTACCGGCGCAACGAAAAGACCATTGCGCAGTTCGTCGAGCAGATCGGCGCCAGTCTGTGATGATGGCGCATGGCCTTGATGCGCAAGAAGTTGCGCACTTGTTTTGCCAAATCAGCCGTCAATGGCGCTGAGCGACCGCCCCGTCAGGGCCTGCAGCCGAGTGCGCAAGAAGTTGCGCAGTACTGCGCAAGAAGTTGCGCACTTTGCCGGGTGAATCCTTTGCGGAATCCGCGAAATAGCCGACTGGGCTGCCGCAACACCCCGGTTTCATTGGCCACTGAAGTTTCTGGCACGGACCTTGATAACAGTCAGGCACCCACCGGGCGATATCGCCTCCCGGGCACCCTAAATTTTTAGCAAGGAGCACCTCCATGGCTACACCAGCGTACATGTCCGTCACTGGCGAAAAACAAGGTCTGATCACCGCCGGCGCTTTCACTGCCGATTCGGTTGGCAACACCTACCAGGAAGGTCACGAAGACCAGGTCATGGTTCAGGCTTTCAGCCACGACGTCATCATCCCGCGTGACCCGCAGTCCGGCCAACCTACCGGTCAGCGCGTTCACAAGCCAGTTGTGATCACCAAGGTCTACGACAAGGCTTCGCCACTGCTGCAAGCCGCTCTGACTTCCGGCGAGCGCATGAGCGAAATCGTTATCCAGTGGTATCGCACTTCGGCCCAAGGGACCCAAGAGCACTACTACACCACCAAACTGGAAGACGCGATCATCGTCGCCATCAACAACAAAATGCACAACTGCCAGGATCCGTCGAACTCGCACTTCACGCACCTGGAAGAAGTACAGTTCACCTACCGCAAAATCACCTGGACCCACGAAGTATCCGGTACTTCGGGTTCCGATGACTGGCGTCAACCAGTCGCTTAATCGCGGCTGACCGCTTCAAGCATCGGCCAGCTCTGCTGGTCGATGTTGTTTACGCCCCTCCAGAATTTCGCGTCCGTTGACCCGGTTTCCGGGTGTCGACGAGCGCAGTAAGCACTGCACAAGGAACAAGGGATGTTCGCGCCGGCCAATCAGACTCACTTTGCCCTGACTATCGAAGGCCTTTCCAACGATCTGCAGGTTCTTGCCCTGCAGGGCCGGGAAGCCATCAGCCAGCCGTTTGTGTTTGAGGTGGATCTGGTCAGTGAGCAGCCGTCGCTGGACCTCGAAACCCTGCTGCACAAACCGGCTTTCCTGCAGCTTTCGCCCGATGGCAGCGGCATCCACGGCCAGATCTATCGCGCCGCCCAGGGTGATTCCGGCAAACGCCTGACCCGCTACGCGGTGACCCTGCGCCCGCAACTGTCCTACCTGGCGCACCGCATCAACCAGCGCATCTTCCAAAACATGACCGTGCCAAAAATCATCGGCAAGGTCCTCGAAGAGCACGGCCTGCAGGGCAACGCCTACGAGTTCACCCTCGGGGCGACGTATCCCGAGCGCATCTACTGCGTTCAATACGATGAGTCGGACCTGCAATTCGTCCAGCGTCTGTGCGAGGAAGAAGGTATCCACTACCACTTTCAGCACAGCACCACGGCGCACAAACTGGTGTTCGGCGATGACCAGACGGTGTTCCCGAAACTTGCGCCAGTGGCCTACCTGCAAGACTCCGGCATGGTCGCCAACGACCCGGTGATCAAGCGCTTCGACCTGCGCCTGGAAACCCGCACCAGCCGCACCACCCGCCGCGACTACGACTTCGAAAAACCACGCCTGACCCTCGAAGCGGAAAACCGTGGCGACGCCCTGCCCGACCTCGAAGATTACGACTATCCCGGTCGCTTCATCGACCGCGAGCGCGGCAAACACCTGGCCAAACGCGCCCTCGAACGCCACCGCAGCGACTTCCGGCTCGCTGAAGGCAAAAGCGATCAACCGTTGCTCGTCAGCGGCCACTTCCTGGCCCTGACCGAACACCCGAAAGCCAAATGGAACGACCTGTGGCTGCTCACCGAAATCTTCCACGAAGGCAAACAGCCACAAGTGCTGGAAGAGTCGGTCACCAGCGACACCACCGCGCTCAAAGATGACTTCCACCAAGGTTATCGCAACCGCTTCCAGGCCACCCCGTGGGACGTGCCGAACCGCCCGCCACTCAATCACCCGAAACCGCGAATCCTCGGCAGCCAAAGCGCCGTAGTCACTGGGCCAAAAGGTGAAGAGATCCACTGCGACCAGTACGGCCGCGTCAAAGTCCAGTTCCACTGGGACCGCGAAGGCCAGGCCGACGACAAAACCAGCTGCTGGCTACGCGTCTCCTCCGCCTGGGCGGGCGCCCACTACGGCGGCATCGCCATCCCGCGCATCGGCATGGAAGTGCTCGTCACTTTCCTCGAAGGCGATCCCGACCAACCGCTGATCAGCGGCTGCCTGTACCACAAGGAAAACCTCGTCCCCTATCCCCTGCCGGCGAACAAAACCCGCAGCACCTTCAAAACCCTGAGCTCCAAGGGTGGCGGCGGCTACAACGAACTGCGCATCGAGGATAAGAAGGGTCAGGAACAGATCTTTCTGCATGCCCAGCGCGATTGGGATGAGAACGTTGAGCACGACCAGAAGATTCGCGTCGGGAACGAGCGGCACGATACGGTTGAGCAGAACAGCTACACGGAATTCAAGGCTGAAGAGCATCACACGGTTTATGCGGATCGCAAGGTCGAGGCGCGGGCCAACGACCACCTCACGGTCGGCGTTAACCAACACATCAAGGTCGGCACCGGCCAGTTCATCGATGCTGGTCAGGAAATCCATCTCGACAGCGGCCTGAAAGTCGTGCTCGAGGCCGGCAGTGAGTTGACCCTGATTGGCGGGGGTAGCTTCGTCAAGATCGACGGCAGCGGTGTAACGCTGAGCGGGCCGGTGATAAATATGAATTCTGGCGGCAGCGCCGGTAATGGCACAGGCGCTGCACCGATTCTCCCGACACCACCTAAACCCGCAGACACCGCGCCGGTCGGGCAGACGTTGGGCAATGCACCGGTAAACGATGCCGCACCGAGAAAAACCCCAGGTGAAAAAGGCGCAGAAGCTCTAATCGTCGATGTCTGGGGTGACCCTGAATTGGGCAGCCAATTGCAACTACTGGGCCCGGAGGGCAAGGCATGAGCAGTTTTAACGACAAGCCCATCAGCGAAGGGACTCGCAAAAAAACCGAATACGAGAACAAGCAGAAATCGCGATTGGCGCTGAACGTTCAACGCACCGATGGCAGCATTCTGCAAATTCAGATAATGGTCGACGCCAAGACCACCCAAGAAGAAGAAAAGTATCAGCACAATACGATGTTGGCCGTCACTCCGCTGGCGCGACTGCCGGGACATGACAAGCTAAATGAAACGTTACAAGGTGCTCTGCCGCGCCCCGGTCGCATCTACGTGTTCCTGAAGAATAAATTGTGGCGGGAACTGGAAGCAGACGGTAAAGGCCAGCTGTTCGAAGTAGACGTGGCCCACTGGCGCAAAATAGCTGAGAAAAAGGGCGATGCAGACAAGCGCGATCCGGTATGTATCAAACAGCATTTGATTCTGGTGCCTATGTTTCTACAGGGTCGATTCGTTGGCGACCAACTGAGCATGGCCTACAGCGAAGTACCGTGGACCTGGGAATACATCGAGTGGCTTGAGAAGGACTCGGGACGGATCAAGGCGCGCAGTCAAAACATGGCGCCAGCCTGGGCGGCGACTGCGGGTGAAACGCAGCACTGGAAGGCTTCGTTGATTTATCCGGCGACGCCTGTAAAGGGTCTGGTCAAGGGGTTGCGGGCGCGCGACTTCAACATCGAAAGCGCCCTGGAAGATCCTGCGGATTTCACCCCGGCGTTTGCTGCATTCAAGCCAGATGCATTGATTCTGAAACTGCAACAACGCAAGCAAGACCTGGCGGGAAAACTCAAGCTTCCGCCACCGACTGCGCTTCCCAAGGTGGGGGCAGGGACAGACGTGCTGGCCCAGAACACATTGCGCGAATACCCGCACCTGGTGGGCATGATTCTCGATGATCCGTTGTTCGCATTGCGTCACGCAACCGCGCAAATTCGTGATTGCGTCGATTACCTGCAAACCCTGAATGCGCTGGTACCCCACGAACCTCACGGACGCTATGCACAGGTGCTTTACAGCACCCTCGCCGGTCCACTCGCCAAACTCCAGGACGAAGTCGATCTGCCTAAATTGCAGAAAGCCGTCTTCGAAGAAGCTCGTGAGAAGTGTCGTGAAAAACTGGCGCAACGATTAACTACCCTCGTAGACCTTCTAGACAAGAAACTGCACCCGGTGCTGCTCGACTGGAGCTACAGTCGCAACGAAGCGCTGCTGGAACCTTATTGCCTGCTGACCGAAGCGCTTGATGCGCTGAACCAGGTCCCCAACCGCAGTGACGCCATGTATACCGGCAAGGGCTACCCAGAACTGACCGGCCCTATCAATCGTCTCGTACAAGGCCTGCTCCAGGGTCAGCACCCACTGGGCGCCTTGATGCTGGCCAGAACCGCCGACCAGTTACCCGATCTGGTTAAACGTCTGAAAACCCTGCGTGACAGCGGTAGAGAACCAAAGCCGGAAGCAATGGGCTTAAGCACATTGATGCTGACGGCATCGCTGACGGGTGAAGTCGACCAACCCAGCGCCGGTAAGGGCTTTGCGTATTTTCTCGCCGACTTACTCGATAACTTCGGTGCCAGTGTCGTGGCCCAGATCGGCCGCTTGTCGCAGGACGCGTCGAAAATCCAGCTTGATCGATTGTTCTCCCCCACATTTGTGACCCTGGCAGCACTCTCGCCGAAAATGGCCGAGATCAAGTTAATGCCTCAGGGCCAGGCACTGGCCCAGAACTACGTGGTTATCGGCGTACAGGGTGCCGGACTGCGCGGTGGGCTCACCGACGTCGAACGCCAGGCCCTGACCCGTAAAAGCTACCGTTACGCCACGTTGCATGACCAGTCCGGCACAACCGTGGGCAGTACCAGCCCACGAGGCTCTGGCGCTGGGCGCCCTACATTGCGTGATGTCACGGTCATTGCCATTCCCAAAGGGAATGCAGACCTTGCCAAGTACAGCGAATTCCGCGTTCGTTTCGGGGCTGTTACCGAGACGATGGAGAAGAACAAGGTTGTGCCGACGTTGATGGTGGCGTTTGCGGTTTATAACCTATTAATACAGGTAAAAGCTTACAGTGACCTTCAATCCGGAGGAGAGCAATGGCGCGGAGTAGTTGGTGTCTTTAGTGCAGTCGTAGACTTAACGGCTGCTCTAGGTAGCCACGGCAAGCTGCTCTTCGGTTCTTCTGCAACAAACTACATCACCGCGCCACGAATTGAGGTCAAAACGCTTTCTTCTCGGTGGGCGTTAAATCTGGAAAAGCAAACTGGAAGCCCTAAGCTTCCGTTACTACGCGCCGTTGGTGCCGGCGCGACATTACTAGGAGCATCCCTCAGTGGTTGGGACAGCTACCGAGCTCTCAATCAAGGCGACACAGATGCGGCAGCTGCATATGCTGTAGCAGCGGCAGGTGGCGGTTTGTGGGCGGCTTACGGCGCTGGATTAGTTATTAATCCTTACGCCTTGGTGGTCGGTATGGTTCTGGCTATAGGCGGTACTATAGCAGCCAATCTATTGACCGACAGCGACATGGAAATCGTGGTAAAAAAAGGTCCATTCGGTCTCCAGTTTGCCGAAGCTGGCATGCTGGATCAGGCTCTGGGTAAAGGCCAGCGTTTCGCTCACTTGAAGGACCCGCAGATCGCCTACCAACAACTGCTCGGCATTATCGGAAAACCGCAAATATTCGTGCAGCGATTAGCCGACTGGCGAAAAAAAGCGCCTTCAGCTCATCTCAAGGCACTGCAACAAGCTGATAGCGATCGTAGGGCACTGCCAGATTCTGGGCTGCAATGCGTCATGCCCGGAAAGCAGCCTCTAACCGATCAGGATTGGGCCATCGTTCTCAGTTCTCCATTGCTGTCAATGTTCGAGAATGACCAGCAATTTCAGTTGATCGCCCAAGAATTCCAGAGCAGCCTACGTATAAACGGCGCCTTCGATGTAAAACGCTATAATCGTGTCCCCGCTGCGGCCCCCAAGCTAGCAGCGCTTTTACTGGATACCACTAGCGTGCTCTATGTTCTTCCCGCCAGCTTACCCGTTGCTCAACTCAGTCCTCTGGATCGTTACAATGTGCGTATGACTCAGGGCTTGAAAGTCAGTGCTCAGTTTGAACTAAGTACACATCAAGCAAGCGAGCGGTTGGTGTTGCCACAACCTAGCCCTAAAAGCTGGTCAGCTTTTACCCCGGTTAACCGCCGTTTGCCACCGGATGACCTGCAACCGGAAGCCGCACCACCCTATTGGCAAATTGAAACCACCGAGTTCTCTGTATGACTGTCCAAATGGATAACCCGTACGCTGCCGGTGCCTACCGCAGCAACAGCCGCGCCCCGCTACCTCCTCCAAAATGGGCGGAAGATGCCAATCGCTCAGGGAACTTTGACACCCACCTCGCCTTTGGTCATTACGCAAATCTTGAACCGGCGATGGAAATTAATACCCAGCTACAAGGTGAGGAACGGACCATTTACCAGCGACAGCAGAAGCTAGGAAAAAAGGAAGAGGCATATTGCGATGCCAGACGCTGGCGCTTTCAAAACTCAAGTAAAATCCCCCACTTATTTTCAGTTTTAAAACTCATGTGCTTCTTCTTCATATGGGTTCCTTGGGGAGCGGGAATTATAATTAATTTCGTCCCTGAAACCGGACGCAAAGATGTTAATGCATTTCTGGTTTTACTTTCTTCAGTTCTGGTCGTCGCACTGATGGTTACTTCACTTGCTCTTTACATGAACGGAAAAAAAGTCGTTCATCACATACAAATTATTGGTTTATGCATTTTTTCCGTCATTGTCTACTCCCAGAAAGGTTCACTATTGGGTAGCGATGAAATCCAGATTGCCCTCTGGACCGGTTCGTTCCTTTACTTCATGGGTGCTATCGGCATTGATTGCCTTATTTGGCTCCACAGCAAAATCACCACCCACGACGGCAGCGAATTCAACCGCATAGACGGCATGCTTCGCTTCAAACGCCGTTTCCGCCGACTCTTCGTTGCGCCTTTTGAAGAGTTCGACCCAGTGCTGCAATTGCTGCCCAGCGGTTATGGTTCCCATGACTATGCCCTGTGGCTGCACCACCGCTATACCGACAACAAGATTTGTCTGGCCACCAAGGTCCACGCCTTGGGCCTCGACCAGGTGAATACACTGGCCTTCTGGGATTGCCTGCAACGTTATATGGATGTCACGCAACCGTTGCCGGACCTGCCAGTACTGGAACAAAGTCGTCACCTCGACCCAGTAACTGTCGCCTACGACGCCAAAATAGGCCGTAACCCGCGACGCTGGCGCGACCAGTCGGAAAAGGGTTGGCTGGCAACAGGCCTCAAGCAGCTGACACAACAGTTGCAGCAATACCCTTGGCAAAAACAGCCCTGCATCATCAAGGCCCGTATTGATCCGTCGCTGAGCATCGAAACTTACTACCGAGCCCAAGAAGCCAAAGGCATTCAGGCGACGCCCAAAGCCGACGACTTTGATGATGTTCATCGCGGTTGAACGTTAAAAGCTCCAAGATAGGCTCAAACTCAAAAGCAACAGATTTATTTTTTATACATGTCTAGTCCTGAAATAGGTTTACACCTGTTTCACCCCAACGCCCGATGCATCGCATCGGGCGTTTTGTATTTCAACGATAGGTGCGGACGCTCGCCGTTGTAGATCGATACCGACTCGCTCACCATTTTCTCCGCCTGCGTTAAATCCTGTGGGCGCTGGAGCAAAAGCTCTGTCTTCAATATTCCATTGACCCGCTCTGCCAAGGCATTTTGGTAGCAGTCATAGCCATCCGTCATCGAACACCTGATGCTGTGTTTCGCATGCAGTTCCTGGTACATTCCCGAGCAATACTGGCTGCCTCTGTCCGAGTGATGAACCAGTGGCTGCACGGTTTGACGGTGTTTCACCGCCCGGCGTAGCGCTTGGGCGACCGATTCGGTGTGCAGGCTTTCATGGACGTGATAGCCCACGATTTTTCGCGAAAAAGCATCCGTCACAAGGCTCAGATAGGCCACGCCTTGCTGAGTGGGCAGATAGGTGATGTCAGCCACCCAGACCTGTTCCGGCCCGCTGGGAACAACCTGATTAGGCCCAGGTTTGACCAGGTTCGGATGACGTCGAAAGCGATGATGGCTATCGGTTGTCTTGTGATACGCACGTTTGCGGGCTACCAATAAACGCCGTTCCCGCAGAATCGAAAACAGGCGATCCCGCCCTACTTGCAGCTCAAGCAGCGGCTGACATTGCAGCAGGTAATGCAGTTTTCTAGTGCCCAACCGCGGCTGCCGCAGGCGCTTTTGCTGAACGAAATCGGCAACTTTCTGATCCAGAATCAGACGAGCAGCATCGGCTCGATTGCGTTTGTAGTAAGCCTGTCGGCTTATCCCCATGAACTGGCAAGCCCCGCTGACGCTCAGGTTTTGGATTCGTTTTTGCGCGAGGACTTGCCGGGACGCTTTTTTACGACAGAGAGACCGTAGTCATTTTTCAAGACATCCACGACCGCCTCGAAAAACTGCGCTTTCTGATTGGACAGCGTCAGCTGCTCTTCAAGCTCTTTGATGCGTTGCTCTGGCGTTAACGGTCGGTTTTTGTCGGGCATAGAACCCATCCTCGGCGAGCCAATGTATGTGCCTGGGCTCCAATCTTGCCGACCATGCCTGCGCAACCACGTCAGAATGGTCGTTTTGCCTTGAATCCCGTAACGCTCCTGAGCCTCTTTATAACTCAGCTCGCCTTTTTCGACCTGGTCCACGACCGACAATTTAAAAGTCAGCGTGTAGTCTCGCTGACTACGCCTTTTTGCTGTTTCCATTACTTCCTCCTGAAAATAGACCAGAAGGTGTAAACCTCATTCAGGACGGGACATTATTCGAAAATCAATCCGCCCCCTTTTTGCTCTTGGAACCGAGCATCTACGTGCCTAAGAAAAAATATGATCGGTTGCCTCATGCATGTGATATCGAGAGAGAACCGGGCACTGAGATAATCTACTTATCGCCAAAGCCAGTGATGACTGGAGTACAGCCCTATAGTGCACACCGGTTGCACCACTAGGCCGATGAAGTGGTCTCAGACTTTGTCATTTCCCGAGGAAGCTTTGAGTTGATGGAATGAGCCTGAGTCGGCGCGGTAATGTTCCTGTTGATTTTTATTTTTTTACTACAGGGATATGATCCTGTATAAGACGAAATTCAGAACCATTTTGGAGCAGCTGGCTGGACTTTTTACAAGCAGACTCCGAGAGAGAGCTAGATATTAAGTTATGCACTCACCTCGAAGCCTGCGCCTACAAAACCCTCGATTAGTGTTCGTCACCACCACCGTAGTACTCAGGGCAAACGAGGACAGACCAAAGCGTCTATAGCATATGAAGAACTTAGCCTACCTCGTTGGCATTACCTTGGCATGAAATCGCAAAAAGCAAATTCGTCCTTTTGGGTGCTGTTGCATTCCGTTTTTCGGAATGCAACAACCGACTCAAAGGAGAATCCTGGGACGGAGCTAAATGGATCGACATTAAGCCGGAGAACGCGCATGTCTAAAGATACTTATGAGAGATTACCGCACGCTGGAGACTTCGAAAAAGAGTCGGGTGTTGAGAGAGTCTACTTGTCCCCCAGGCCAGTACCTACGGGCATGCTACCCATTAGTACCCGCCAGTTACACCGTTATATTAATGAAACATATTTAGACATCTCTATCGGGCAAGGAAACTTTGAGTTTCTTGCTCGAACAGGAATTGGATCAATAAATTTTATTATTACTTTGTTATTCTTTTTTTCGGGATTTGCCTCCTATCTAAGACGCAACGCTGAGCCTTTCCTGAGTGGGTGGTCAAATTTTTTCTTCAACCCAGTGCTTTGGTTGATCATTGCTGCCATCGCGACGACATATCTTTATTATTTCACGCAAGCTGCCCGACAGGTTTCCATACATCCTCCCATTCGCTTCAACAGGCAGCGCCGAGAAGTCGTATTTGTACCAAAAAAAGGTGATCCTCCCCTCTATGCGCAATGGGAGGACGTCATTGCCTGCGTCTCAGCTGGAACTCTTATTACCCAGTATGCGGCAACGCCAGATTACCAGCTAATGATTGGCTTACGTGATGCTAAATCCGGCAACGTATTGTGGTCTGTTATACCGAGCGGAAATTTAAGTCTTGCCATTTCTGAGTGGGAGGCAATTCGCGCCTATATGGAGGATGGCACATCTGCCCTACCAACCGATGAACCGGACGAACTAGAAGAAGGCACAGTGGAATTTTTCCATCTGAGTCGTCGGAGCTATCGCGCAGATTATTCCTTTGTACGTTACGTTTGGGGATTTTTAACAATACAGTTTTTTAGCGGCTGGACATTGCCGTGCTACATTTCCGGCTGGGTCAATAACCGCACCAAGGCGGGCTTCCCCAAAGAAGTTCAAAAATGGTCACAACCTCTTCCCACTGAGCAACATGCTATGCCTAGTGAAGAACTGCTCCGGGAAAGCACTGAAATACGGAAGGCTTTTGCCAAAGGCCAAAACCTGCTGGATTATTTCAAGGTGAAGTTTGCCGAAACGACTCAAAAGTCTTAATCCGCCACTTGACGAGTAATACCCTTGGAAAATAGATACGACCGACTGCCCCGCGCAGGTGATATCGATAGAGAATCAGGCACTGAAACACTCTATTTATCACCAAAGCCAGTACCAACTGGAGTGCAACCTTTCAGTGCTCGCCAACTACACCGCTATGCCGATGAAGTAGTCCTAGACTTTGCCGTTTTTAGAGGAAGCTTTGAGTTTATGACTCGAGCCGGAATCGGGGCGGTAATGTTCCTGTTGATTTTTCTGTTTTTCACAACGGGTTTCGGATCCTGGATAAGACGTGACATAGAACCTTTCTGGAGTAGCTGGCTGGACTTCTTCACAAGCATTGCCGTTTGGGGCTTTGTGGGGGCGCTGGCCACTCTCTACCTTTGCGTTTTTTTCTTTGCAATTCGTCGGGTAAGCCATCAACCTCCTGTACGCTTCAATCGTCAGCTTCGCGAGGTCGTCTTTGTTCCCAAAAAAGGCATGACCCCACGTTATGTACAGTGGGAGGAAGTCATTGCGAGTGTCTCGATCAGCAAATTGATCACTCAATATGCTGTCATTCCTGAATTCAAATTAATGATTGGGCTACGTGAGACGAAAAATGGCGATGTGCTTTGGATTAGTGTTCCAAGTGGAAATTTGAATCAGGCTATCGCTGAGTGGGAGGCAATCCGTGTCTATATGGAAGATGGACCGCGAGCCTTGCCCGAGGGGCAATCGGATGAATTCGAAGCAGGCTCGGTCGCCTACTTTCATATGTGTAGAAAAGGTTATCGCTCCCATCATTCATTGCTTCGATATCTCTTCGGCTTCCTGATCATTCAATTTTTCAGTGGTTGGACGATTCCTTGTTACCTTGCCGCTTGGATCAATAACCGCCCTAAGACAGGCTTCCCAAGGGAAGTTCTTGAGTGGTCGCTACCGCGCCCAATTGAAGAACATGCAGTACCTAGCAAGGAACTGATTAATGAAAGTGCTGAGATCAGAAAGGCATTTTCAGAAGGACAGAACCTGGTGGACTACTTCAAGATTAAGCTTGGCGAGTCGAACGAAATACCAACATAAAGCAGACAGATTTTTTTCTTTGACGGAGCTGCCCAGCGCACCCCTTCGACGTAAACACTTACACAGCAAAACCAGGAAGATTTCCCACAAGGAGCAGGACGCATGTTGAAACCCATAATCCCATTGATCTTGGCAACCACCGCCCTCAGCGCCCAGGCAGACATCCAGGTCCAGATCTCGCCAATACCCGAACAACTGAAAAACCTGAAGCCAGTCACCATTGCGGAAAGCAGCTTGGAAGAACAAAAGCGGCTCAACCAAATCGACGAAATAGTCCAGCGCTTTAACCTGAACATTGAAGAGAAGTTCATCTACGTCGGCAAAGAAACACCCCACTCACTCCTGGGAATTTTGGATACCGTCTACAAGGTTTATCCAGAAGAAGCCCAGTTGCAGGTGGTTAAACTCGACATCCAAAAAGGGTATGCGCGTGTCTACCCTGTCAGCCCCCAGGATATCCAGCCATATTCGAGTTTCGCGACGAGCCCGCTCGACGCCCGGATTGCCAACAATATCCTGAGTCCCGGTGCATCCGCGGCCCGATCCAAAGCCTAATTCAAAGACTGGTACGACACTTATCAATCGTCTCGGGTCAAGCTCGCCCGAAAGGTAGTGGCGAGTGATGCCTGTGAGACTGTCACGAGTGTCGAGCTCTACAGTTTCAACGGGGATGTGTTTACTGCGTTCTGTGGCAATGGCATGGCGTTCCATCAAACGCCGGCGCAGGTTGAAGCGGACGAGTCTATTGATCCCGCGATAAAAAAATGGGTTGTCAAACGGCCCCTGTGAGTTCGGGGCTCGTCACCCTGAGCGTTAGGTCCATTCCGATTACGAGGCGCCCTCACGCCGAGCAGCGCATTTCTACGTGTCTGTGCGGGACGCCCATTAGACATGTGCCAGAGAGTCAACCATGAAGAACTCGATACGACGCCGACACTGCGCCCTCTTTGCCGCACTCCTGCTGTCGACCAGCACCGCCGCCTGGGCAGTGCCAGCAGATCAGGCAAAAGCTCGGCCACCCAGTCCAGCTCAGTTGATGCACGAGGCACAACGCCTGAGCAGTGAAAATTCACTGGCAGAGGCCACGGTCGCCGCCCGGGCGGCCATGGAGGCGGGCCGCAAGGGTGGCGCAATGGATTTCACGGACCTCGAGGCGGGTGTGTTGCTCGTCAATCTGCTGCATCAGCAGAAGAGATACGAAGAGGCCCGGATCGCCGCGGAAGAGCAGATAGCGTATTGGGAGCAGCAAGCAGCCTCTGTCGGGTCGACTAACAGGCGCGACCCGCGCATCACGAACATGCTGGGCCTGGCCATCGAGGCAAGCATGCTAGCGGGTGAAAGAGCCGAGGTCGTACGCCTAGAGGAAAAGCTTTTTGCGGCCGTCAGTCCCTATCCCGGTCTATGGCGCTTGTCGCCGGACGAGCCGCGCTTGCGTTACGAATTGGCTGACTTCTCGATGCCACTCCTGCTGGGGCGGTGGAAACTGGCGAAGTTTGAACCCGCAGAAAAACGCGAAGCCGCCACCCTCCTCCTCTATACGCAGGAGTTGGCAAACGGCCGCCTGAGCGCCGAGATTTCGCTGGCTTATGACGAAGCTCAACGCAAATAAACGGCATCGCAACGCCAGGATTGGCTCAAACCCTATCAGGAACAGCGTGAAGTTCGGGCGGTTGCATCGGCGATGCCTGACCTCCCCTTCGACGACCTGGCCGCCGTCAAACTGGGGAGGCAAGAGGAGTGTGACGGCGAGCAATGCACCAATATTCGTTGGACGGCGCTTCGCGGCGACTGGCGCATGGACATCGATGTGGTGTTCAAATCGCGGGACAAGGCCCAGGCAGTTGAGCAGATGCAAAAGTTGTTCGCTGCGCTGAACTGGCAAAGCGCACCACCGCTGTTCCGCGAACGCACTATGGCCGAGCAGACCCAAGACATGGATTCAACCTGGGAGCTTCCGGGCGGCGAGTCCAAGGCTGCGGAACTGGCGAAACAGGCGTTGCCCGACGCCATTTTCCCGGAGGAAGTGGCGCGCGTGCAGACACTTATCGGCGTGTCGCAGTACCGTCACGGCGCGCTGGATGCCGCGCGCCGCTCGCTGGGTTTGGCCGTGCCTGCCTGGGAGTATGGCTTTACCTATCAACTTCTCTACGGAACTGCGCTGGATTACGCCGCTGATATCGCCTACCGCCAAGGCAGAACTCAGGAGGCCGTCGCCCTGAACCGGACGCTCATCGAATGGCAGAAAAGCGATGCTACGCTCGGCTGGATAGTGCCGAAGGATGAAAATGCGCTGGTTAACAGCTCGATGGGCATACATCTACCCTTGCGCGTGGGCGACTACCGCCTGAGATTGGGTACGGAATATCGCTTCTATTACGAAAATCTGCAAACAGGGGCACAACTTGGCCTCACCGTGGGTTCGGCCCAGACATCGGACGAAAAGCTTGAATCAATACTGCGTTCGTTCATGTCGGAAACGCTGGGACTGCAAGCCGGGGATGTGCGCAGGACGAAGTTTTCGCCCAAGTCGGCCGAGCCCGCAAAGTCGCCAGCAACCGGCGAGAAATGGGAGTTCGATGTTACGAAGCTGCCTGGCGATGAAGCGGCCGTATCCGACGACTTCGTTGCTGGCGTCCAGCGCAAAACGCCCATAAAGATGGCGTTCTGGATCGTGGACCGCGAGGGGGAACGGTCGTTGCTAAGGGCGCCAATCATGGGCGGTGAGCAAACCAGGAATGAGGCAAATCAGATCGCACAAGCGATGTTCTGGTAGCGCCAGACGACAGCTTATTCAAAACCCTTCTGCTCTTCGTCCAGCCCGCATCGGCAGGCCGGCAAGCCAACTATCAAACGGCAGCTGGCGTGCCTTGGGGGTCAAGATTGACCATCAGGGGCTTGGTCGCACTTCTGATCATCGGCCCCAATATCAGGTTACTGCCGATCAACACCACCACGGCCACCAGCACTAGGGTGTCGGACTTCAGGAAACCGAGAAAAGTACCGCCGAACACACACACCGATAGCAAGCCACTGAGCATCATGGCCAGCATCATGGGTTTGGCAGGGTTGTCGAAACCCAGGAAGCGTTGCTTTTCCACGGCCGATATCACCAGTTCGGCCTTGCAGCCCTTGCACGCAATGGGGTGGTCTTCGCGCAACAGCGTTTGCTGTTTCTTGCCGATGGGAAATTCCTTTTCACAGGCGTTGCAGTGGACTTTCATGCCAATGATATTTGCGCGAGAGGAGCTCATCTTGATCCTTAAGATTGGCGGAAAACATTGCCGCCGGCAGCTGCAGGTGCGCGGCGGCGGATTGTTGCATGTTTGAGCAAGGCCAACAGACTTAGCTGTCGTCCGTTTCTCAACAATTAGTTCGGCTGATCACCTATGCAATCAGGCAGATTGGGGCCGATCTCGATCATGGCCGCCGACACCGTGGGGTAGGTTCGGCCACCCCAATCCAGAGGCCCGCCAGCATTGACCAGGTCGTAGATTTCGCTTTCGCCAATCAGTTGGCCGTTGCGATGATCGTACAGACGAAAAAAAGCCGGAATTTCCCAGCGTGCAAACCAATAGACTTCTGCCTCCGGGTCCGGGAAAGCCATTGGGTGCAAGAACCAAGGCAAGAGCCAGAAAGGTTGAAATTGCTGAACCCGATAACACCCGTTGGGGCTGATGTCAGGGGCGCCGACTGGTTTCGCCAGGCCCTTTTCCCACCACTGCGACGCGGCCCACAGCCCGGCGCAGAACAGGGGCATACAGAGCCAAAAACGTTGACGTCGACTCAGTCTTTTCATCTTCTGATATCCATATCAATCTGCCGAGCCGCGTCTTTTAAACGTAGCGTGGCATCGGCAAAAAAGGCCGAGCAGTTTACCTTATATGAGTTGCACAGCGAGTCTCCTCAATGCCAGAGTTGCCCGCCTTAATCGCGAGAACTACATCTGTTTCCTTTTTCGACGTGCCGGACTAATGAGATACAACAAAAATCCACAAGCGTCAGCTTGGGCGCGCAGGTTCGTGGTGAAATCAGAGGCGATTCAATGCTTGGCCCACGAGCCTTGAAGTCCCCTTCATCGGGTTTACCGAAACCACTTCCACAAACCTGAATTTCTACTTGGCCGCCCTGGTAGCTTCTTACTCTGTTGGAGGGGTACTCAGCGTATCCGCCTCATCAAAAAGGGACAGATTTAATTTCTATTTATTTGAGAATAAATCCATCCCATTTTCTCTCTTGTCGGACAGGGAATATCAATAACGATATCAACGCCCGTGGAAGAAAAGAGACTGCGACAGAGTTCTATCGAACACAAGGTTTTGAAGAGACTAACATTCCGGGCCACTTGAGCGGAATCGACTTTAATCAGCCAGTAAATGTAGAGACGTTGAATCGAGGTAAAACGGTTTATCAATTTCAATCACCCGGAGCCCCACAAGGCAACTATTATTCTCTGAACCCTGCTACAAGCCCATCGATGCTCGGCATTGGTCCGCTCGAAGATAATCGCGCAACATGCACGGTGGAACTAAAACTGCAAGGCATTTATCGACGACCGGAAAAACGACAGTATTGAATCGACAGCCAAACCGATTGATGATACGTGGTTTGTAAAAGGGATGACGCAACCGTCATCAGGTGGGGGCACTCAAGTCCTTATCAGCGCTAAAGACTAACTTTGAAAAAACAAAATAATTTATCAAAATCTAAGAGACCACGAATGAAGCAAACTGATTTATATAACATGGCAAGTCGTTGCGGCTTTATGGTAACGGCGTTTTCGGACCATCCAGACTTCTTTTCATCTTGGTCATTAAATATTGGAAAAGACGATAAAAAATACATGATAGAGCACGACAATAGAGACGGCTGGCTAATATTCTACCAAGAAAACGAACAAAATAAATTCAAAGAAATTGATAAGAAAATATCTCATGCCATAGACGACAATGAAAAAATAAACCAGTGCGAGTCTTGGCTGTTAAGCGTTTAAAAAGCAAATTCCAGCGAGAGAGAAAAAAGGAACAAAAGGAACAAAAGGAACAAAAGGAACAAAAGGAACAAAAGGAACAAAAGGAACAAAAGAGGGAACAAAAGTGGCCAAATTTATTTCCTATGCTCGAAAATAAATCTGTCCCCTTTCCGGTCCCTAGAAAATAAACATGCGCCCTTTTCGCAGCAAATAAGAATTAACGAACAGGAAAATAATATGTTTGGTGAAGACAAACAAAAAATACAAAATGACTGGGAGGATGAAATATATCCTCGCAACAACTCCATAATGTCCTACAATGGATTTTACTGCCTATTCGAGATATCTGAGCAAAGTCAGTCATTACAAAGCAAATCTTGGCAACCAGCACTAGATTATGCATTAGAGGAAATCAGCTCTGTGAGGGGTTTGCGACCCTTGACATGGTAGAAAAATTTAAGGGCCACGAGATAAAGTGCGGCGAATGTCTAGCATCCGGAGAGGATGGCTTCATATCACTGACAAAAAAAGCAATGACGAATTGGATTGGATAATTGTATTAAGCACAACAAATCCTTTCGAAAAAATAGAACTCCACGAAGATTTTATTTATGTTACTTCTTCTAACGGCACAAAGGTAAAAATCCCACCAGAACGCCCGGACAGATTCACGATACAGTGGGAGTGATACGAAAACGAACACTAAAATAAAAAATCGAACACCATCCAGCGTTTGGAAGAGTTTTTGTCGCCCACGTTAAATATCGAGAAATAAAAACTTTTATAAAGATGATAAAGAAGCGTCGTTGCGTCAAGTCAACAATTGATTTAGCTAAAGGTCTTTAATATGAAAAAAACCTCTCGATCCGATGCGACTTACATGCTGAGCAAACAAGCTTTAGCGTCCCTTGACAATAATACGCGCGAATTACTGCTACTGAACTGGTGGGGAATTGATGATAGCGACGAAGAATTCGCCTTACTTTCAAAAGAGATGCAAGAACTACTTGTTTCAAACGAAGAACCTCCAAGCGATGTGCAGAATCCTCTATATGACGAGTTGCTTTTGATTGCTTTGTACTCAGAGTACAAAGGCGTGACAAACTCATATTTATCTACCTCCATGAAAAAAATGGGACTTGGCGAACATGAGGTGGTTGGGTTTATCGAACCATTGGAGACTTGCCCTTGCTGTGGCTACCGAACGATATCGTCAAGGGCAAACTATGAAATTTGTGATCTATGCAGATGGGAAGATAGTGGAGTAGTTGATCCTGAGCAGTACAGCGGTCCAAATCATATGACACTCGGGGAAGCGAAAGCGATATTTGCGAAGAGCATGTGCACACTGCCTTTATATAAATGGGCTATCTGATAACGACCGAGAGGTTGAGATTTATTTTTATACAATGTTTAGTCCTGAACTAAAACTAAGTTTAGTTGAAGACACAAACGGGTGTACCTTAGAGTGTATGATCCTCTCGTTCCCAAGGAAAGAAACACCTAAATCTACGAGGCATTCAACCTAAAAAAAATAGAATAATAACAAAAACAGGGACAGATTTATTTTCTACGCTCGAAAATAGATTCGCCCCCTCTTTTCAAAGAGGATGGACTTATTCTGAGAGTTACAATTGGCGCCCCAAAAGAAGGGGATAGTTGGTCATGGCAGTATTCGGAAGATCGTTGGGGGGGAGCAAGAAGTTTCCTTGAAAGAACCCCGCGGCGGGGATATTGAGGTGTTTAAACCATGAACATATTAGATTTCTTACAGCAGCATTTTCATCTCGCAGATGGCGGGATGAAATCGGCCCAACTATTAAAAAAATCAGCTAAAGAAAGTTTCGTTTTTAAAAACGCTTACATAATAATAAAAACTAGCGACGCGTATAAAAAAGAACTCACCATTCAAAAAGAAATTGCAAATACAACCTCATCGGAAATGCTAGGATTTGCAGAGCTTATAAGTTCGCTTTCAAATATCGCGCCTGACGCAATACTATCAATGCGTTTCATTAATAGTACTAGTTGGGACGGTCGCATTTTTTATGATGAAAAAAATACATTCATTGGCGCGATAATTGGAAAAAAGAAAAATAAAAATTGGGAGACGCCCCCAAACTGGGATGGCTCAGAGGAAATGCTACGAACATACAATGCCCAAAAAGACACCTAAAACCTTTATGAAACGGGACACCCATGCACGAGCCGATCTCCAGTCAAGGGCAAGGTGTTTCTTTTTCGTGTAAAGGCATGTCGAATCGGGATAATTCGATAGAAGGCGGCATCATTACATAATGAAAGCTGCTGTTCCTCAGAAGCTACAGTTGCACTACTTAAGACAAAAACGGAAAGGTACCCCTTTTTAAGCTGAGTCGTAAACTCACCTTCCGACTGTAAAAGGCAAGGACGGAGAAACAGTACACATTTACTAACAAAGGGAGACAGATTGTTTTCCATTCTCAAAATAAATCCGTCCCCTTTTCGCAGAGATAATCGCGCAGCAGGAACGGTGGAACTAAAACTGCAAGGCATTTATCGAACGACAGAAAAAACGCCAGTATTGAAATCGACAGCCAAATCGATTGATGATACGTGGTCTGTAAAAGGAATGACGCAACCGTCATCAGGTGGGGGCACTCAATTCTTTAGCAGCGCTAAAGGTAACTTTGAAAAAACCCAGTTATTTATCAAAATCTAAGAGACTACGAATGAAGCAAACTAATTTATATAACATGGCAAGTCGTTGCGGCTTTAAGGTAACGGTGTTTTCGGACCATCCAGACTTCTTTTCATCTTGGTCGTTAAACATCAGAAAAGACGATAAAAAATACATGATAGAGAACGACGGTAGAGACGGCTGGCTGATATTCCACCAAGAAAACGAACCAAATAAATTCAAAGAAATTGATAAGAAAATATCTCATGCCATGGACGACAATGAAAAAATGAACCAGTGCGAGTCTTGGCTGTTAAGCGTTTAAAAAGTAAAGTCCAGCGAGACGTCAACAAAAAGGGGACAGATTTATTTTCTGTTTGAAAATAAATCTGTCCCCTTTTCTCTCAGTGTTAGCCAGCAGGATCGCAACCTGTTCCAGCGCCGCTACACCTACGATGCCAATGGCAACCTCGCCGGCATCGACGACAGCCGCAGAGGCACCCTGGCAAAGGCGAACGAGACATCTGGGGTGGGGGCCGAGAAGGGCGCGAAGGGCGCGAAGGGAAAATAAAAACGGAATAATTGGAGCACTGATATGAAACACAATCAATCTATCAAGATAAACGACCTGATCGATTTCTTAAAGGCTCAGAAAAAAGAGCTGACCTATTGTGTTTATGGGAAAGGATCATCGGACCAAGCGACGCTGAAAACCGACTGCGTGATTGATGAATATTCGGAGATCACCGATGACGACGAAGAGATTTTCCCAAAGTACATCACTCAAAACAATCTTGAGTTTTGGTTTACCGACGAACTCTTGGAGGATGTTACATTCAACGCACTGAAGCAAAAAATATCTGCTACAAATGAGGAAATACTAAAAGCCATTAAACATTACAATGAGCACGACAGCTTCATGAAACCATGAAAATACAGCACACAAAAATAACCGCGTTCCCTTTTTGCTTGCTGAATGGGAATGCAGCTAGACAAGGTTCGGAAATTGCCCCGCCGAAACGATAGGCTTCCATAAACTTGCATACATAAATTATGTAGACTGGACGGCGATTGGAAGGCGGGTCCGATGCTCTACCATCAGGACTAGAACTGAGGAAACGAAAAATGGGGTCGAAAAAAATCGTTTGTATTTGGACGGCAAATACCGATTGGGAACCGTCTACTCTTCGAGATGTGATGAGCGCAGAGTACTCTGGGGACGGAGACTTTCTTGGCTCTGAGTTCAGCAAGGCTTCCTCACTTGGTTTTGTTGACGATGACACTGTCGAAGCAGATAAAATCGAGCCAACAAATTCTTTAATTGATGCAATTGACGGGTGCTCATACGACCTTGACATCGCGTCTGACATGAAAAATAAAAACACTCCTCTGACCGATGCGCCTATAGACACCATAGTTGCAATCTACGACTACTCCTTCTCCGGCACTCCACAAAACACTAAAATCAGAAACAAGCTATTTACATACCGAGGAAGCTTTGAATACCAACACTAAACTCTTAGAGAACAGAGCGTAAGGAATAGTTATATTTCTGCGTTCTAAAATAAATCTGTCCCTGGGAATTCCCTATGAACAGTAATCCGACTTATAAATTATATGGAGACCCCCTATCCTGGCATCTACGATAAAGTCAGCCCAGGCCCCAAAGACAGAGGACAGCCGGGTGACTCAGGTGATGGCGTCAGCCAGTGCATTGAGCTCACAATTCCCAGTGACGAAGGCAGCGCACGGCCCCGGACTAAGATTAAGTACCGTGCGCGCCGATGACCAAAAACCCTGATTAGGGAGTATTCGCAGTTTCCTGAGCAGTAGATTCTCCACTTTCAGTCCCCTTCCCGCTGTCCTCACGCTTCTTCGGATCAGTCGGGCGCAACGCATCGTTATCACGCTCCACCTCACCCGGTGGCCGTGGTTCGTCGGGGTGTTCGCTTTGGTTAATCGGTTTCATTCGAGTCTCCTCACGCTTCGGGGTCGTCGACTTCTTCGGCGACGTTGATGGCCGGCGAATCCTTATGGGATTGCTCGGCTTTGGCTTTCAGGGTTTGCCATTGTTGGAGGTCGATGGCGCCCTGCCCCAGCAAGTCGTCGGCGACGCGCAGCAGTTCGCTGTAATGCGCGTCGGGGGATTGTTGCCAGTAGGCTTTGTCCTCGAACAGACGTTGCCAGGTGTCGAGGTCCGGGGCTTTGAGGTCGTCGCTCATGGCGCACTCCAGTAATCGGTTTCTTAACTTAGGAGGGCGCCGCGATGGCGAGAGTTCCGACTCAATACCCGGTCATTTCCAGATAACCCTGCCCCGCGTGGCTGCCGCTCAAACGTACCGGGCCTTCCCAATAGGGAATGCGCAAATCCATCCACGCGTTCGGGTTGAGCGCGGTGTTGCTGATGTCGAGGTTTTTGCTGGGGATTTTGATGGTCCAGCGCACCGGCATTTGGTGTCCGGCGACCTTCGCGGTGTCTTGCGGCGTGAGGTTGATGTCGTCGCCGTGCAGCGGCTGAGTTTGCCCTTGTGCGTCGATCCAGGTGCCCGTGAGGTAAGGCGCGCCGTCCTTTTGCCGCATGCGGTAGAGCATGACGTTTTCGCCGCTGTCCAGGTGCAGCGAGAACCAGTCCCAGCCGGTTTGGTTGGCGGTCAGTGGTTGGCTGCTCCACTCGCGATCGAGCCACGCCGGGCCGCTGACGGTGTAGGTTTTGCCATCGATTTGCAACGTGCCGCTCGCCTGGAAAAACGGTTGGCTGTAGTAGTACGACGCCTGGCCTTGTTCGGATTTTTGACTGAAGCCTTTGTCGCCCTGAAGCACCAGCGGTCGAGAGGATGTCAGCCGTAGTTGATAGCTGAACGCCTTGTCGCGGGCACTGAGTTGCATGTCAGCCAATGGATCTGCGCTCGCGCTGCTGAAGCGCCAGTCATCGATCCACGCATTGAACGGCGCCACGCTTACACCGGCCTGCGCCACGCCGCCTCGGGCGTAGCGTTCAGCAGCATGATGCGCGGTCGCCGAGGTCACCGCTGCGTGGCCGAGCCAGATGGTCTGGTTGGCCCAGCCCGCGACCTCGGGCGTGGCTTTCAACGCGCTGCGAAACAGCGTCCATTGCACGCCGAATTCCTCGCCCTGATCGTCCTTGAGATTGGCGGTTACGTACCACCACTCGATGCGAAAACCATCGTGCGGTCCGTGGTCTGCCGGAAAACTGAACGGCCGCCCCGCCACCACCGGAGTGAACGCCGCCGCGTCGCCGCCCATCCCGGCGAAGCCTTTATCAACCGGCGCCGAGTTATCGCAGCCGCTTAACAACGCCACTAACCACGCCAATGACAAAGCCAATAACGGCCCGAAAACCTTAATCCTCATGCGCAAAAGTCCTTAGCAAATCCGCCGGGCGTGTGCGGTACAGCGTGTACAACGGCCACGCCGACGCCAGCAGCGTGGCGAGCAGCGCCAGCCCCATCAACTGCAGTAATTGCAGCGGGAACACCCGCAACGGCAGGCGCCAGCCAAACGCCTGAACGTTGATCACCGTGTCCAGGCACCACGCCAATGCGATGCCCAGTGGCAGCGCGAGCACCAGCGTCAGCACCGCCAGCAGCCAGGTTTGCCCGAGGTTGAGCAGCATCAATTGTCGCCGCGTCACGCCCAGCGCCCACAGCGGCGCGAGTTGGCCGAGGCGGCTCTGGCTCTGCGTCAGCAGGCTGATGAACAGCGCCACGCCGGCGACCCCCAGCGTCAGGCTATTAAGCGCGGCAGTCGCGGCGAATGTGCGCTCGAACACTTGCGTCGACCACCCCTTGAGCCGCGCCTGATCGACGATGTGGCTGTCGTCCAATTCAAAGCGCTTCTGCAGCTCAGTCAGGAACGGCGCGACGGCGGGCGGATCAATGCGCAGATTGAAGCGGTTCGGCGTGAGCTGCGGCCAGCCGCGCAGCAAGTGTTCGACGTTGACCAGCAGGTGGCCCTTGGGATTGCCGTAATCGGCGTAGATCCCGACGATGCGCGGGCTCCACGAGGCGTCCGGCGTGGGAATCGTCAGGTGATCGCCCAAACGCACCTTCAAACGCCGCGCCAATTGTTCGCTGAGCATCACCGTATCGTCGCTGGCCAGACGTTGCCACGGGTTGTCGCCGAGCGCTTCGAGCAGCGGCCAGTGTTCACGATAACTCGGGTGGTCGATCACGCCGTAGACGTCCGCCGGCCAACCTTGCAGTTGCACCGAAACCTGCCAATTGGGCAGCACCGCCGTGACCTGCGGTTGTTGTGTAAGCCAGCTCTGCAACTCGCGCGCCTGTGCCGGATTTTGTGGGTTGATGTAGAGCTCGGCGGTCAGGCGTTGTTCGAGCCAGTCGCTGAAGGTCTGGCGGAAACCGGCGGTCATGCTGCCGGCGCCGATGTTCGCCGCCAGCGCCAGCAGCAACGCCATCAGCGCCAGACTCAGGGCCGGCAATTGCTGGCGGCAATCGGCGAGAAACCATTGGCCAAGCACCGAACGACTGCGCCGCAGCACCAGGTTGAGCACGCCGTTGAGCAATACCGGTAGCGCCAGCGCGGCGCCGAGCAGCATCGTTGCCATCAGCACAAAACCGCTGGCCAGGCTGTCACCCCAGATCCACGCCGACAGCGCGATCAGCCCGGCAATGCCAGCGACCCAACCTTGGCGGCGCAACCATCGTGCATGCGCCTGATGCCAAGCCTGCGGATTGGCCAGCGCCAACAGCGGCAGTCGCGCCGCTCGCAATAAACTGTTAGCGCCGGCCAGCAGCGCGCCGAGCAGGCTGAGGCCGACGCCGCTGAGCCACCACAGCGGACTCAAACTCAGCTGCCCCGCCACTTCGGCGCCGTACAAACCGCGCAAACTGGCGGCGACATCGGGCAGCAATACGCTCGCCAGCAGGTAACCGCTGGCGACCCCGGCGACGCCACCGATCAGCGCCAGACCACCCAACTCGACCGACAGACACGCGATCAACATCCGCGCGCTGACCCCGCAAGCGCGCAAGGTTCTGAGCAAACCTCGGCGTTGCTCCAGCGCCAGACCGATCGCCGCGTGGACGATGAACAGGCCGACGACGAACGAGAGAAATCCCAAGGCATCAAGGTTCAGGTGAAAGCTTTCGGTGAGGCGCGAAAGATTGTTTTCTTCGCCACTGCTTTTGAGCTGCAACTGGCCTTTGAATTGATCCGGCAAAGGCGCGTTGAAGTCTTTCGGCAGCAGCAGGCGCGACAGCTGATCCGGCTGATCGAGGATCTGCTGGGCGAAGCCGATATCGACCAGCAATACGCCGGGCGCCATGTCCGGTTGCGCGTGCAACGGCGGCAAGCTGTGCCCGCTCTCTGCAACTGGCCGGTCACCTTCGCGCAACCCCAGCGCCTGCAACGTCTGCGGCGCGATCCAGGTGCTGCCCGGCGGGGTAAAAAACTCGACAATTGCTTCTATCGCCAAGGCCTGCCCCGCCACCGCCGAACCGGCCGGCAATGACACCGGCTCAATGCCCATCAGTTGCAAGCGCTGATCGTCGTGTTCCTTGAGCGTCAACCGGCCTTGCAGCACCGGCGATACCGGCCAACCGGCGCGGCGCAAGTCGACGAACAGTTGCTGGGAAAACACCGCGCCGCTCGGCGCGCTCAGGCTGGCCTGGGGTTCGCCGCCGATCAACTGGCTGGCCTTGGCGTAGCTTTCTCGCGCCTGGCTGTTCAGTGCCTGCACGCCGGTGAGCAGGCTGGTGGCGAGCCACAACCCGGTCAACACACTGAAGAACTGCACCGGGTGCTGGCGCCAATGGCTGAGCAGCGCACGGAGCGTTTCACGGAAAACCCGCACTTCAGCGCGCCTCCGCGTCAGCCAGACGGCCACGGTGCAGCACGACTTTTTCCGCCAGCCGCGCGGCCACCCGCGGGCTGTGGGTGACCATCAATAAGGTCGTCGGCGTGTCATCGAGCAGTTCCAGCAACAACTTCAACACCTCGTCGCTGGTCGCTTCGTCGAGGCTGCCGGTCGGTTCGTCGGCCAGCAGTAATTTCGGCTGCGAGGCCAGCGCGCGGCCGAGCGCGACCCGTTGTTGCTGGCCGCCGGACAGTTGCTCCGGAT
>NZ_MKGS01000181.1:0-30086 GCF_002836905.1 Pseudomonas sp. 43NM1
GTGATAACTGTGGCGAGGGGGCTTGCCTGTGGCGAGGGGGCTTGCCCCCGTCGGGCTGCGCAGCAGCCCCATAAATCCGTCTGACACACCCCGGTCGCTGAATTTACGACCGCTTCGCGGCCGAACGGGGGCAAGCCCCCTCGCCACAGGTTATGTGGTTGCCATACAACTACGGTTTCAGTCCTCAAACCTTATCGGGCATTTCTCCGGGCCTTCCAACTTGCGCAGTTCCTCCACCACCGGTGGTCGCGCCCCGCGCAGGGTCAGGCTGCGATTCTGTTTGAGCAGCCGCCGCGCTTCCTGATGCAGCATCTCCACGCCTGAATAGTCGATGAAGTTGATGTGCTGCGCCTCGATCACCACGCGGGCGCCGTGCATCCGCTGCAGGCGCACTTGCAGGTAATGGCTGGCGCCGAAGAAGATTGAACCGCCGACACGCAAAATATCTTCATCGCCATCGCGCCAATGCTGCACGCGCGGCTGCGACGTGCGTTTGAGGTAGAAGAACAGCGACGCCAGCACCCCGGCGTAAATCGCCGTTTGCAATTCCAGCAGCAACGTCGCGACACAGGTCAGCGCCATCACCACAAATTCGGCGCGGCTGACCCGCAGCAAGGCACGAATGGCGCGGTGGTCGACCAATCCCCATGCGATCAACAGAATGCTCCCGGCCATCGCCGGGATTGGAATGTGCGCGATCAAACCCGCGCCGAAAATCGCAAACAACGCCACCCATAACGCCGAAAACACCCCGGCCAGCGGCGAGCAGGCGCCCGCCTCGTAGCTCAGACCCGAACGCGTGAATGAACCGGCGGACAGCGAGCCGGAAAAGAACGCCCCGACAATGTTCGATAAACCCTGGGCGCGGACTTCCTGATTGGCGTCGAGCAATTGCTGCGAGCGCGCCGACAACGAGCGGGCAATCGACAGGCTCGTCACCAGTCCGAGCATGCCCACCGCGACCGCGCTCGGCAGCAGACGCAGGATCAACTCCAGGTCCAGCGGCACCGCGCTGAAGGGCGGCAAACGCCCGACAAATGCGCTGACCAGATGCACGTGGCCAAACATCGACGGCCACAGCCACACCAGCAACCCGCTGAGCACCAGCGTGAGCAACAACGTCGGCCAGCGCGGCAGAAGCATTTTCAGCACGATGCCGACGACAACTGTGGCGATCCCCAACACCAACGAAGGTTTATCCACAGCCCCAAGGTGCGTGATCAGGGTCATCAGGCTATTAAGCGCCGTGGCTTCGTTCGGCAGGTCCAGACCGAGCAGATTCGGCATCTGCCCGATGGCAATCACCACGGCGGCGCCGAGGGTGAAACCGAGCACCACCGAATGCGACACGAAATTCACTAATGCGCCGAAACGCAGCAGACCCAGCAACCACTGGAAAATACCCGCCAGCAGCGTCAGCAACAGGATCAGCGTGATGTAGTCCTGCGACGCGGGCACGGCCAGAGGGCTGACGCTGGCGTAGAGGACGATGGAAATCGCCGCTGTAGGACCGCAGATCAGGTGCCACGACGAGCCCCACAAACAAGCGATCAATACTGGAATGATCGCCGCGTACAAGCCGTATTCCGGTGGCAACCCGGCAATCAGGGCGTAGGCGATGGATTGTGGCAACGCGAGAATCGCGCCACTGAGGCCAACGATCGCATCGCGGCCAACGCTGGCGCGGGTCTGGCGCGGCAGCCAGCTCAGAAAAGGAAAGAGTGAATGGCGGCTGGGGAATGCCATGGGTCCTCTCGGGTGGGAGTTTGCGCAAGGGTAGCAGGGTGAGAGGGGTATCAGTTGGACCGCCCCCTCACCCTAACCCTCTCCCCAGAGGGGCGAGGGGACTGACCGTGTTGTTCTCTGGAGCTACATCGACCTGAAAGCCTGAGTCGAACTCAGGATTCGAAAGGCGCAGCCGTATAGATCTGAATGTCCGAGCCGAACTCAGGATTTGAAAAGCGTGGAGATCTGCTCCCTTTCCCCCTCTCCCCTCTGGGGAGAGGGCTGGGGTGAGGGGGCGATCTCCAGCCATACCAAAATCCAGGATCACCCAATCAAAGCTTGGCCTTCACCGCCCCCAGCGCGTCTTTGCCATCCAGCGTTTTCACGCCGTCCAGCCACTTGTCGAGCACCGCAGGATTGGCCTTGATCCACGCCTTGGCCGCTTCGGCGTTGCTGATTTTCTTGTTCACCACCTCAGCCATGATGCTGTTTTCCATGTCCTGGGTGAAACTCAGGTTGGTCAGCAGTTTGCCAACGTTCGGGCACGCCTGTGCATAACCTTTGCGGGTCAATGTATAAACGCTGCCGGTGTCGCCGAAGTACTTCTCGCCACCCTTCAGATAATTCATTTTCAGCTGCACGTTCATCGGGTGCGGCGTCCAGCCGAGGAAGGTCACGAACTTCTGTTTCTTAACCGCGCGGGACACTTCTGCCAGCATCGCCTGCTCGCTGGACTCGACCAGTTTCCATTGGCCGAGCTCGAAATCGTTCTTCTTGATGATGTCCTGCAGCGAAATATTCGCCGGCGCGCCAGAGCCGATGCCGTAGATCTTCTTGTCGAATTTGTCGGCGAATTTGTTCAAATCGGCGAAATCATGCACGCCGGCGTCCCAGACGTAATCCGGCACGGCCAGGGTGAACTCAGTGCCGTCGAGGTTTTTCGCCAGTTGCGTGACATCGCCATTCGCCACGAACTTGTCGTAGAAGCCCTGCTGCGCCGGCATCCAGTTGCCCAAAAATACGTCGACCTGGCCGTCCTTCAGCCCGCCAAAGGTGATCGGCACGGCGAGCGTATCGACTTTGGCCTTGTAGCCCATGCCGTCCAGCAGAAACCCGGTGATGGCGTTGGTGGCGGCGATGTCGCTCCAACCCGGGTCAGCCATTTTCACCGTCTCGCAGCTCTGATCGGCAAACGCCGAAGCGCTGCCCAGAGCCAGTAGCCCGACCGTCACGACTGTGGATAACCTTTGCATGGACTTCCCCTTCACATTATTGGTTTTGGCAGGGTTGTGGATAACGTGCTTTGCGCTCCAGATCGTCAAGGTCGATGTGGTTGCGCATGTACTGCTGACTGGCGTCGACCAGCGGCTGGTGATCCCAGCTCTTCAGCTTGCCGATGGTCAGGGCCTCGGCGACGAAACGCCGGCGCCGTTGGCTCTGCAGCACTTGTTGATGAATCTGCGGAATGTTCCATTTGGCCCGCGCCTCGGCGAGAAACTCGTCGAACAACGGCCGATGCGACTGGCTGAGTTCTTCCTGTTCGCGCGGGTCGTTGTGTACGTCGAAGAGTAGGCAAGGGTCGTCTTCGCTGTAGATAAATTTATACGCGCCGCGCCGAATCATCATCAACGGGCTGATGGTGCCTTCGGCCATGTACTCGCCGAACACTTCGTCATGCCCGCCCTGCCCTTGCAGATGCGACACCAGCGAACGGCCATCGAGCGGCAAGCCCGGCTCCAGTGAACCGCCGGCCAATTCAACAAACGTCGGCAACAGGTCGGCGGTGGAAACCGCAGCGCTGACCCGGCCCGCGCCGAACTGCCCTGGCGAGCTGATCAACAGTGGCACGCGGGCGGCCATTTCGAACCAGTGCATTTTGTACCAGAGGCCACGCTCGCCAAGCATGTCGCCGTGGTCGCCGGAGAACACGATGATCGTGTCGTCGATCAGCCCGGTTTCCTCAAGCGTTTGCAGGAGTTTGCCGACGTTGCTGTCGATATAGCTGCACGCGCCGAAATACGCACGGCGCGCATCGCGAATCTTATCCACAGGCAATGGCTTATCCCACAGGTCATAGACCTTGAGCAGGCGTTGCGAGTGCGGGTCGAGTTCGGATTGCGGCGGCGTTGTAGGCAAAGGGATGTCGGCGTCGTCGTACATATCCCAGAACGGCTTGGGAATCGTGTACGGATCGTGTGGGTGAGTCATCGACACGGTCAGGCAAAACGGCTGATCGCCATCCTCGCGGATGTGATCGAACAAGTATTGCTGCGCTTTGAACACCACTTCTTCGTCGAAATCCAGTTGATTGGTGCGCACGCACGGCCCGGCTTGCAGCACCGAGGACATGTTGTGGAACCAGGTCGGGCGCACGTCCGGTTCGTCCCAGTTCACCGACCAACCGTAATCGGCGGGATAGATGTCACTGGTCAGGCGTTCTTCATAGCCGTGGAGTTGGTCCGGGCCGCAAAAATGCATCTTGCCCGACAGCGCCGTGCGGTAGCCGAGGCGACGCAGATAGTGCGCGTAAGTCGGGACGTCGGCGGGGAAATCGGCCGCGTTGTCGTAAGCGCCGATCTTGCTCGGCAACTGACCGCTGACCAAAGTGAAACGCGACGGCGCGCACAACGGGCTGTTGCAATACGCGGCGTCGAACACCACGCCTTCGGCGGCGAGGCGGCTGAGATTCGGTAGTTTGATAGGCGAAGGACCGTAAAACGGCAACATTGGCGCGGCCATCTGATCGGCCATGATGAAAAGAATATTCTTGCGCTTCATGTGATCGCGGCATTCCATAGTGAATATTTATGCGAGAGTGCTGCGACCGAGCATGGAGGCCATGCGGTCTACGGTAAAGCCCACGCCAAGCAATGACTAGGATAAGCACAGCTTATGTATGACGCCCTCGGTGATTTGTCCCTCGACCTGCTGCGCGCCTTCGAAGCAGCGGCCCGTCAGCGCAGTTTTACCGCCGCAGCGGTGGAGCTCGGCACCACGCAACCGGCGATCAGCCAGCAGATCAAACGGTTGGAAGAGCAGCTCGGCACACGACTGTTTGATCGGATTTACCGTGGCATCGAACTGACTGAAGCCGGGACCATCCTGTTCGAGCAAGTTCAGCTCGGTTTGCAGAATATCGACGCAGGACTCACCGCGATCAGCGCGCAGCACTCCCACGAAGTACTGCAAGTGGCCACCGATTTCGCCTTCGCCGCGTATTGGCTGATGCCGCGTTTGCACCGCTTCCACCAGGCCAACCCGCACATCGATGTCAGCCTCGTCACCAGCGAACGCAATCACAACATGCTGCGCACCGATATCGACGTCGCCGTGCTCTTCGGCGATGGCCGCTTCAAACAGGGCGAAAGTCATTGGTTGTTCAGTGAGGAAGTGTTTCCTGTGTGCAGCCCGCTGTTGCTCAAGGACCGCGCCCTGCCCTTGCCGGTGCCGGCGCTGCTGGACTTGCCGCTGCTACATCTGCGTGGCGAGAACAGCAGCAACTGGTTCGACTGGAGCGGCGTATTTCGCGAGCTGGGGATCACCTCTGCGCCGGCGCCGGGGCAGTTGCGTTTCGACAATTACACCTTGCTGATCCAGGCGGCGATTGGCGGTCAGGGCGTCGCTATCGGTTGGCGGCACCTTGTGGATAACTTGCTGGCGCAGGGTTTGTTGTGTCGGCCAATCGCCGACACGCTGATTTCCCGATTGGGTTATTACGTGGTGTTGCCGCAACGCAAACGTCGCGGCGAGTTGATCCAGCAGTTTCTCGATTGGCTGATGGCAGAGCAGGCAACCAGCGCGCAATCGCTGACCGGCCTGCCCTTTCCTTCGATTGCGGTGTGAACGTTTCTAGTAATCTGTCGCCGCGACGAAGTTCACATGTTCGCCGACGTGCAGATTCAAACGCAGTTCATCGGCGATGCCGACCGCCACGCGATTCAAACGCTCAAGCGGTTCGGCCAGGCCCGGTTCCAGCGAGCTGCTGACCTGGCTGAAATGCTCGATGGTCAACCCGGCCACGCCACGCGGCGCGTCCACCAGCGTCCATTGCAAACCGCTGCCCTGCAGGGCTTCGAGGATTTCTTCGGCGGCGTGCAGTTGCAGGTTGTCCTCCACTTCCGGCTCGTCGAGCTCGGCGAAATCTCCTACGACGAACACTCGGGAAATACCGGCGGCTTGCATGCCGTCGATCAGCGCATCGATCGCCAGCACTTGCTCGACCGGGCCGGGGACGATGGTTTTTTCCACATGTTCGCTGCTGATCGGCAGCCCCGGCGCGTCCAACAGGCAAATCACCGCCGAACTGCCGGCGACGCTTTGCTTGACCCGTTCGGAGTCAAACAGATCACCGTTTTTGGTGCGCAGACCGGGGCGTGGCGCGAGCGCCGTCAGGTCATCGAGAATCGCGATCACTTCATGCTGGCGCCGCAGCATTTCAGCCATCAGCGCACTGCCCAGGCTACTCATGGCACCATAGAGCACCACTTTTACCGTCGGGGTTTCGGCATTTTTCATGGCTGATCTCCTTATTCCTTCTTATAAGTTGTACGTATATGGCGTGTGACCTGTAGGAATCGGCGAGGGTTCGAACGAGTTTGCGAGAGGTGCAGATGCAACAGATCACCGGCTACCACGCCCACGTTTATTTCGACGCCAGCACCATCGATCAGGCGCGCGCCTTGTGTGAGCAAGCGGCTGCGTTGTTTGCGCTGAAAATGGGCCGCGTCCACGAACGCCCGGTCGGGCCGCACCCGGACTGGAGCTGCCAATTGGCCTTTGGGCCGGAGTTGCTTGGCCAGGTGCTGCCGTGGCTGGCGCTCAATCGCCGCAGTCTGGTGGTGTTCCTGCACCCGGACACCGGCAATGATTTGCTCGATCACACCGAACACGCGATCTGGATGGGCGCGGTCCGACCGCTGAACCTGTCTATTTTCTGATCAGATATTTTCTTCGGCTTCGCTGGGCAAATGCTCGTCGAGGTGCAGCCACGGCAAGCGGCTGTCGCTCCAGATATGCCGCTCGGCCGGGGCGTGTTCAGGGTGATCAAGGGTGGCGATGGTCACATCGATGCTCTGTGGGCTGAGCTGCGTGATCAGCGCGACTTGCGCCCCACAGGTCGGGCAGAAATATCGCACGCAACTCGCGGACGAGTCGTACCGCGATGGCGTCCCGCGCAGCCACGCGAAGTCTGCGGCGGGCACGGTGATCCAAGTCGTGACAATGCCGCCGCTGACCCGCCGGCAAATCGAGCAATGGCAATGCGCGATGTCGTGCAGCGGCCCGCTGAATTGATAGCGCAAGTGTCCGCAATGGCAGCCGCCGGTGTGAATGTTTGCCATGTATTTCCCTCCTGATGCGTTTAGAAAGCAGGCTCGTTCCCGCACAACTGTGCGCGCCGCCGATTCACTGCAAGCCTGAGCCTACGCCTTAGCGCAATTGCGCCGCCTCGGCGCAGTCCGACGACCGGTGCCACAACCGCTCAATGCTTTCATCAACGAAAGGTAGCTGAAAGCTTGGCCGATTAGGATCGCCCCACTGCCGGCAACAGACCGGTTGGCCATGCGCATCGTTCGCACGGTCCAATTAACAACAACAATGGTGATTCTGATGTCTTTCGTTACCCGCCCCCTCGCTACACCTCCGCCCGTACGCCTCGCGCTTCCCGTTCTGCGCTGACCCGACCCGGTTCGCCCATTCCCTAGCCGCGCTACGCCTGGAGTATTCCCATGCTGACTTTCCTTGGCTTCGCCATGGTCATCACGTTCATGTTCCTGATCATGACCAAGCGCTTGTCCGCGCTGATTGCCCTGATCATCATCCCGATCCTGTTTGCGCTATTCGGTGGTTTCGCGCCGAAAATCGGCCCGATGATGCTCGAAGGCATCACCAAACTTGCGCCGACCGGCGTGATGTTGATGTTCGCCATTCTGTATTTTGCGCTGATGATCGATTCCGGCCTGTTCGACCCGGCCGTGCGCAAGATCCTCAAACTGGTCAAGGGCGACCCGTTGAAAGTGTCGGTCGGCACCGCTGTGCTGGCGCTGGTGGTTTCCCTCGACGGTGACGGCGCGACCACTTACATGATCTGCGTGGCCGCCATGCTGCCGCTCTACAGCCGCATCGGCATGAGCCCGCGAATTATGGCGGGCCTGATCATTCTGGCTGGCGGCGTGATGAACATGACGCCGTGGGGCGGCCCGACCGCACGTGCTGCGAGTGCGCTGCATGTCGACCCGTCGGACATTTTCGTGCCGATGATTCCGGCGATGCTCGCCGGCGTGGTGGCGATCCTGGCGATTGCCTATTTCTACGGCAAACGCGAGCGTGCGCGCCTCGGTGAATTGCACTTGGCGGGCGATGAAGTGGATCACAGCGAGATCAGTGTTTCGCAGTTCCCGGATGCGCGCCGTCCGAAGTTGATCTGGTTCAACGGCCTGCTGACGCTGGGCCTGATGTGCACGTTGATTGCCGGCCTGCTGCCGCTGCCAGTGCTGTTCATGGTGGCGTTCAGTATCGCGATGATCGTCAACTACCCGTGCCTGCAACAACAGAAGGATCGCGTTGCGGCCCATGCCGGCAGCGTGCTGGCGGTGGTCGGGTTGATCTTCGCGGCGGGGATCTTCACCGGCATTCTGTCGGGCACCGGCATGGTCGACGCGATGTCGAAAAGCTTGCTGGCGGTGATTCCGGAATTCCTCGGCCCGTACCTGGCGGTGATTACTGCGCTGGTGAGCATGCCGTTCACCTTCTTCATGTCCAACGACGCGTTTTACTACGGCGTGTTGCCGGTGCTCGCCGAGGCCGCCAGCCACTACGGCATTACTCCGGTGGAAATGGCCCGCGCCTCGATCGTCGGTCAGCCTGTGCACTTGCTGAGCCCGCTGGTGCCATCGACCTATTTGCTGGTCGCGCTGGCCGGAATCGAATTCGGCGACCATCAGCGCTTCACCCTTAAATGGGCCGTGCTGGTGTGCATGTGCATCATGGTCGCAGCGTTGCTGATGGGGATCTTCCCGCTGTTTAGCACCCTGTAAATCAGCGCACATACTCAGCCACCACCACCCTGTAGCAGCTGCCGAAGGCTGCGTTCGGCTGCGAAGCAGTCGCCAAACCTGACGATGCGGTCTTTCAGCGAGACCGCGTTGAATGGATCAGCGACTGCTGCGAAGCCGAACGCAGCCTTCGGCAGCTGCTACATGAGGCGAATCGCGGCATCCCCCGGCCCCATGACCACCACCACCACCCTGTAGCAGCTGCCGAAGGCTGCGTCCGGCTGCGAAGCAGTCGTTAGACCTGACGATGCGGTTCTTCAGCAAGACCGCGTTGAATGGATCAGCGACTGCTGCGCAGTCGAACGCAGCCTTCGGCAGCTGCTACATGAAGCGAGTTGCGGCATCCCCCGGTCCCATGACCACCACCATCCTGTACCAGCTGCGGTATCCGGTTTTGTGTCGCCGCATCAAGCTGTTTTTATGACAGTTTTGTTTCAATCGCTTATTCAGCTATGCGATGCTGGCGCCCAGACCGTTAGCCAACTACAGCTTAAGTACAGAACGTAGATCGTTGCGCGGCACCGTCAATTTGCCCCTTTGGGGCGCTACCACCACAGGGGGCCCAGCATGCTGACCCTGCTCAATTTGCTATCCGCCGTGACCTTGCTGATCTGGGGCACGCACATCGTTCGAACCGGCATCCTGCGGGTTTACGGTTCCAATCTGCGCCACGTGATTGGCCAGAACATGTCCAAACGCGGGTTGGCGTTTATCGCCGGCATCGTCGTCACCGCCATGGTCCAGAGCAGCAACGCCACGGCCATGCTCGTCACCTCCTTTGTCGGCCAGGGCCTGATGGCGCTGACCCCCGCGCTGGCGACCATGCTCGGCGCCGACGTCGGGACCGCGCTGATGGCGCGCGTGCTGACGTTTGATCTGTCGTGGCTGTCGCCGCTGCTGATCTTCCTCGGAGTGATTTTTTTCCTCTCGCGCAAACAGACGCGCATCGGCCAGATGGGCCGGGTCAGCATCGGCCTCGGGCTGATTATTCTGGCGCTGCAACTGATCGTCGAAGCCGCCGCACCGATCACCCAGGCGCAAGGTGTGAAGGTGATTTTCGCCTCGCTGACCGGCGACATCCTGCTCGACGCCCTGGTCGGCGCGCTGTTCGCGATGATTTCCTATTCCAGCCTCGCCGCCGTGCTGCTGACCGCGACCCTGGCCGGCGCCGGCGTGATCAGCTTGCCAGTGGCAATCGGCTTGGTGATCGGCGCCAACATCGGCAGCGGCATTCTGGCGTTCATGAGCACCAGCATGCAGAACGCTGCGGGTCGCCAAGTGGCGCTGGGCAGCCTGTTGTACAAACTGATCGGCCTGCTGCTGATCATTCCGGTGCTCGACCCGCTGGTGCACTGGATCGACAGCCTCGATTTCAGTCCGCAGGAAATGGTCATCGGTTTCCACCTGCTCTACAACACCGCGCGTTGCCTGATTCTGCTGCCGAGCGTCGGGCCGATGGCCAGACTCTGCGCCTGGCTATTGCCCGAGCGGCCGGAAATCAACGGCATGGCCAAACCGCGTCATCTCGATGCGACGGCGCTGGTCACCCCCGGTCTCGCGCTGGCCAACGCCGCTCGGGAAACCCTGCGCATCGGCGACCTGATCGACAACATGCTCGAATCGATGCTCGACGTGCTGCGCGGCAAACAGACCGCCGTCACTCAGGAAATGCGTCGCCTCACCGATGATGTCGAAGCGCTCTACAGCGCGATCAAACTGTACCTGGCGCAGATGCCGCGCGAAGACCTCAGCGAGCAAGACAGTCGGCGCTGGGCGGAAATCATTGAGCTGGCGATCAACCTCAAACTCGCCAGCGACCTGATCGAACGCATGCTGCGCAAAGTGCAGCAGCAGAAGACTTCGCAACGCCGCTCGTTCTCCGAAGTCGGCCTGGAAGAGCTGGCGGGGCTGCACAGTCAGCTGATTTCCAACCTGCGATTGGGCTTGTCGGTGTTCCTCAGCAGCGATCCGGAAAGTGCCCGGCAGTTGCTGCGCGAGAAACGTCGTTTCCGCGCGCAGGAACGCCGGTTGGCCCACGCGCATGTCAGCCGTTTGCAACGCAAGATTGTGCAGAGTATCGAAACCAGTTCGCTGCACCTGGAGCTGATTGCCGACATGAAACGCCTCAATTCGCTGTTTTGCAGCAGCGCCTACGCGGTACTGGAAACCGCCGACACCGGCGCGCTGGCGGCGGACGATTTGGCCGACATCACGCATTCGCCTTGAACGTCTGGGTGTGTGGCCAGTCAGTAACAGAGGTTCTGGTTCAAGATCATCGCGAGCAAGCTCGCTCCCACAGGTGATTGGCGTCGTTGATAAAACCAATGGGGGAGCGAGCTTGCTCGCGATGGCTGCCTGGAAAGCGACACGGATCTCCAATCAGCCGTATGGAAGCCTGTTATGCGTTGTCTGTTATTCGCCTGTCTGTTGCTCGGTTCATTTCCCGCGTTTGCCCTGGATCGTTTTCAGGTCGAAGGCTACGCGCTGCCTAATGGCCTGCAATTGCTGCTCAAACCCGGCACCGACCGTGGGCATGTAGCGATTCGGCTGGTGGTTGGCGTCGGCATCGACGACTTCCCTTGTGAGGAAAAGGAGCTGCCACACCTGCTCGAACACTTGCTGTTCAGCGGCATCGACGCCAGCGGCGAAGGCGGTCTGGAAGAACGCATGCAGGCCTTGGGCGGTGAATGGAATGCCTTCACCAGCAACGCCGACACCACATTCGTGATCGAAGCCCCGGCGAAAAATCAGCGCAAAGTCCTCGACCTGCTGCTGGCGTTGCTGACCCAGACCCAATTCGACGACAACGCGATCAACGCCGCCAAGCAAGTGGTCGAGCGCGAGGACGGCGGCCATTATTCGCACCTGCAACGCTGGATGGACCGGCAGGACCTCGGGCACACCGCGAGCAATCAGTTGGCGGTGGAGCTGGGCCTGAAATGCCCGCAACGCGCCGAAGTCGATTACCTGACCCGCGAGCAACTGGATAAGGTGCGCAAGGCCTGGTACGCGCCGAACAACATGACCCTGATCGTCGTCGGCGACCTCGACAAATTGCTCCCGGCCTATCTGGAACGGGCCTGGGGGCCGCTGGAACCGGTCGATCCCACCGAGCATTTGGCGTTGCCGGAAGTCAACGCCAGCGCCGCGCATGAGCGCAGTCTGATTCACGGTTTTGTCGGCGGCGGGGCGAAGTTGCACTGGCTGGTGCCAGAGCCGGTGCTCGAAGATGTGCCGGACCAGACGTTCGATCTGCTCAAGGATTATCTGGATTGGGCGCTGTATCGGCAGATGCGCCTGAACCACGGTTTGTCCTACGGGCCGTGGGCCGAGCGCGAGTTGTTTGGCAGCGTCGGTTTCATGAGCCTGAATGCTGACCTTGAGCGCGAGAATATCGATGAGGCGAAGCAGGTACTGGAGGATTTGAAGGCTGATCTGCTGAAGAACGGCCTGGATGTCGACACCTTCGACCGCCTCAAGCAAGCCGCCATCTCCCGCCAATCCTGGGCCGTGCAGGGCAACAGTGCGCTGGCCGACTACTATTGGAGCGCGCTCGGCGATTATCAGGACGGACGCTTCACCAACCCGTCCAGAGAACTGCAAGGCGTGACGCTGGCGGAAGCCAACAAAGCCATGCGCGAGTTGTTGTTGCAGCCGGGGTATCTGCGGATCGAGAAACCGCTGCTCAGCGATGATCAGTTGTTATGGGCGCTGGGCGGGGTGTTGGGCTTGATCGTGCTGGGCTTGCTGGCATTGCGCGCCCACCGCAAACCCACCGCGCTGTAGCAGCTGCCGAAGGCTGCGTTCGGCTGCGAAGCAGTCGTCAAACCGGGCGATGCGGTTTCTCGGGAAATACCGCGTTGTTTGGACCAACGACTGCTTCGCAGCCGAACGCAGGCTTCGCCAGCTGCTACAAAGGTTTTGCGGGTTTCGGGAAGGTTTCGCGGGTTTCGGGAGTTGCGACAAAGGTTTTGCGGGTTTGATATTTGCTTCAGGCTGCTCGCAGATTGACTGGCTTGCCGGGCGCCCCTGTAGCAGCTGCCGAAGGCTGCGTTCGGCTGCGAAGCAGTCGTCAAACCGGGCGATGCGGTTTTTCAGGAATACCGCGTTGTTTGGACCAACGACTGCTGCGCAGCCGAACGCAGGCTTCGCCAGCTGCTACAAGGGTTTTGCGGGTCGGGAAGGTTTTGCGGGTTTCGGGAGTTGCTACAAAGGTTTTGCGGGTTTGATATTTGCTCCACGCTGCTCGCAGATTGACTGGCTTGCCGGGCGCCCCTGTAGCAGCTGCCGAAGGCTGCGTTCGGCTGCGAAGCAGTCGTCAAACCGGGCGATGCGGTTTTTCAGGAATTCCGCGTTGTTTGGACTAACGACTGCTGCGCAGCCGAACGCAGGCTTCGCCAGCTGCTACAAGGGTTTTGCGGGTCGGGAAGGTTTTGCGGGTTTCGGGAGTTGCGACAAGGGTTTTGCGGGTTTGATATTTGCTTCAGGCTTCTCGCAGGTTATCGCCACGCTGGCCTCGCCAGCGTTACCCTGTCGAGGATTTTTTCCACGACTAATGTGAATCGCCGAATGCCGACCCTGACCGTATTTGTCCAGCGCATCATTGACTTGATGAAACGCTATCCGGGGGTCATTGCGCTCGGTGGTTTTGTCTCCGGGGTCGGCAGTTTCATGCTGGTCGATCGTCAGCAAGGGCTGGCGACGTGGATCACCATCATCATGCTGATCAGCTGGATCTGGCTGATGCTGGAAAACAGCCTGACCAAGCTCTTCGCCAGAATCTTCAAACGCGAAATCCCCCAGCCGCTGCTGCGTTACGCCACGCAGATGATTCACCAGGAAAGCCTGTTTTTTGTCCTGCCGTTTTTCTTCATCACCACGACCTGGAACAGCGGCCAACTGGTCTTCACCGGGTTGCTGAGCATCGCCGCGCTGATCTCCATCACCGATCCGCTCTACTACAAATGGCTGGCGCCGCGCCGTTGGGCGTTTCTCGCGTTGCACACGCTGACGCTGTTCGCCGCCCTGCTCACCGCCCTGCCCGTGATCCTGCACCTGACCACCGCGCAGAGTTTCAAACTGGCGCTCGGCATCGCCGTGGTCCTGTCGTTCCCGAGCCTGGCGTCGATTTTCCCGATCCGTACCGTGCGCAACGCCCTGGCCATCCTCAGCATCACGCTGGGCATCGGCGCGCTCGGCTGGGTGCTGCGCTCGTGGGTGCCGCCGGCGACGTTGTGGATGACCGACGTGGCGATCAGCACGCAAATGCAGGACCGCACGCCGGGCAAGAGTCTCGACGAAGTCAGCGCCGAGCAGATTCGCGGTGACGGGCTCTACGCCTACACCGCGATCAACGCGCCGCGCGGCCTGGACGAGCGGATTTATCACGTGTGGAAATTCAACGGCAAAGAGGTCGACCGCATTCCGCTGGATATCCACGGCGGGCGCAAGGAAGGCTATCGGGCTTGGACGCACAAGCAGAACTTCCCCGGCAATCCGGCGGGCAAATGGCAGGTCCGGGTGTTGACCGAGGACGGCCAGGTCATCGGCGTGCTGCGCTTTGTGATCACCGACAGCACACCGACCAAAGAAAAGTAATCCGCTTCGTGCTATTACGTAGCGCTGCGAAATAGCCGAACAAGCACGGAGCTTATGAGCAGCAGCACGATGGCCGGCAATGCCCGACTGGACACTTCCAGCACCCCCGCGAATTTGCGCGTCACGGGTGACTGGACGCTCGCCCACTACGCCGACCTCAAGCGGCTGGGCGACACCCTTCGCGGCCAATACGACGACAGCACGCCGATCGACCTCAATGGCCTCGGCGCGCTGGACACGGCCGGTGCCTCGCTGCTGGTGGAGCTGCTCGGCTCCGAACGCCTCGGCAAGTCCGCCGAACACCCTGACTGCACGCTGTCCGGCGCTGATCGCGCGTTATTGCAAACGGTCTATTGCTCGATGACCGACTTTTGCGTGCCGATCAAGGAAGCCGAAGTCGGCGTCGGCATCCAATTGCTCACGCGCATCGGCCGGGCCGTCGACACCGTGTGGCAAGACACCCTGCAACTGCTGGGTTTCGTCGGCCTGATCCTCGAAACCATCGCACGCGGATTGCTCCGGCCGAAACGCTGGCGCATCACGCCGATGGTCGCGCACATCGAACAAACCGGCCTCGACGCCGCGCCGATCGTGGCGTTGCTGACGTTTCTGGTCGGCGCCGTAGTCGCGTTTCTCGGGGCAACGGTGCTCGCCAGTTTCGGCGCGAGCATTTTCACGGTGGACCTCGTGGCGTTCTCGTTTCTGCGCGAATTCGGCGTGTTGCTGACCGCGATCCTCATGGCTGGGCGCACCGCCAGTGCGTTCACCGCGCAAATCGGCTCGATGAAGGCCAACGAAGAGATCGACGCGATCCGCACGTTAGGCCTCGACCCCATGGAATTGCTGGTGGTCCCACGTGTGTTGGCGCTACTGGTAGCGCTGCCGATGCTGACTTTTCTGGCGATGCTTTCCGGGATTATTGGCGGCGGCGTAGTTTGCGCGGTGTCGCTGGGGATTTCCCCGGCGATGTTCCTGTCGCTGCTGCAAACCGACATCGGCGTTCAGCATTTTCTGGTGGGGATGGTCAAAGCGCCGATCTTCGCATTCCTCATCGCCGCGATTGGTTGCCTCGAAGGCTTCAAGGTCAGCGGCAGCGCGGAGTCGGTCGGCGCGCACACCACGTCGAGCGTGGTTCAGTCGATTTTTGTGGTGATCGTGCTCGACGCCGTGGCCGCGTTGTTTTTCATGGAGATGGGCTGGTGAGTGGCTTACCCCGAGCGTCTGACGCGGCGATGACCGACGCGGTGATCGAAGTCCGTGGACTGTGCAACCGTTTCGGCAGCCAGAGCGTGCACGAGAACCTCGATCTGGATTTGTACAAGGGCGAAATCCTCGCGGTGGTCGGCGGTTCCGGCAGCGGCAAATCGGTGTTGCTGCGCAGCATCGTCGGTTTGCGCCAGCCCAGCGAAGGGGTGGTCAAAGTCTTCGGCAAGAACCTGCCGACGCTGTCCGAGCATGAGCGCTCGCTGGTCGAACGGCGCTTCGGCGTGCTGTTCCAGAAAGGCGCGTTGTTCTCGTCGCTGACCGTGACCGAAAACGTCGCCCTGCCGCTGATCGAACACGCCGGCCTCAGCCGCGCCGACGCCGAGCACCTGGCGGCGGTGAAACTGGCGCTGGCCGGGTTGCCGCTGTCGGCGGCGGACAAATACCCGGCGTCGCTGTCCGGCGGCATGATCAAGCGTGCCGCACTGGCGCGGGCCCTGGCGCTGGACCCGGACATCCTGTTTCTCGACGAACCCACCGCCGGCCTCGACCCGATTGGCGCGGCGGCGTTCGATCAACTGATCCTGACCCTGCGCGATGCGTTGGGCCTGAGCGTATTCCTCGTGACCCACGACCTCGACACCCTCTACACCATCACCGACCGCGTGGCGGTGCTGGCGCAGAAAAAAGTGCTGGTGGCCGATGCCATCGACGTCGTCTCGGAAACCGATGACGCGTGGATTCACGAATACTTCCATGGCCCCCGTGGCCGCGCGGCGCTGACTGCCGCTCAACAGCTAAACGAGGTCTGACATGGAAACCCGAGCCCATCATGTATTGATCGGCCTGTTCACCGTGCTGGTGGTGGCGGGCGCCCTGCTCTTCGGTTTGTGGCTGGCCAAGTCCAGCGTCGACACCGAGTTCAAGGATTACGAAATCGTCTTCAACGAGGCGGTCAGCGGTTTGTCCAAGGGCAGCGCCGTGCAGTACAGCGGGATCAAGGTCGGCGACGTCGTGACCCTGCGCCTCGACCCCAACGATCCGCGCCGGGTGCTGGCGCGCATTCGCCTCGGCGGCGAGACGCCGATCAAGGAAGACACCCGCGCGATTCTGGCGCTGACCGGGATCACCGGCACCTCGATCATTCAGCTCAGCGGTGGCACGCCGCAGAGTCCGACGCTCAAGGGCAAGGACGGCGATCTGCCGACAATCGTCGCATCGCCCTCGCCCATCGCCCGTTTGCTCAACGACAGCGGTGACTTGATGGCCGGCGTGACCGCGCTGATGCACAACGCCAATCAGATGTTTTCGCCGGACAACGTCGAACGCATCAGCAAGACCCTCGAACACTTGGAGCAGACCACCGCGACGATTGCCGATCAGCGCGGCGATATTCGTCAGGCGATGCAGCAATTGGCCTCGGTCGGCAAGCAGGCCGGCGCCATGCTCGAACAGACCTCGGCGCTGATGCGTAACGCCAACGGCCTGCTCAACGATCAGGGCAAGCAGATGTTCGGCAGCGCCGAGCAGGCGATGAAGTCGCTGGAACAGAGCAGCGCGACCATCAACACGTTGCTGACGAGCAATCAGGATTCCCTCAACAACGGCATGCAAGGCCTCAATGGCCTGGCCCCGGCGGTGCGTGAATTGCGCGAAACCCTGAGTTCACTGCGGGCCATTTCCCAACGCCTGGAAGCCAACCCCAGCGGTTACTTGCTGGGCAGCGACAAGAACAAGGAATTCACCCCATGAAACTGACTCACCTCGCCCTCCTCGCTGGTTTTGCGCTGCTCAGTGCCTGTTCGATTTTGCCCAAGTCCGAGCCGTCGGATGTTTATCGTTTGCCCTCGGCGCAGAGCGGCGCGACGGGCAAGACCGGCGCAACGCAAGCGTGGTCGCTGCGTCTGGCCAAACCGCAGGCCAGCGAAATATTGAACAGCCCGAAAATCGCGGTGCTCCCGCAGGGTGATCTGATCAGCAGCTACAAGGCTTCGCGCTGGAGCGATCCGGCGCCGGTGCTGCTGCGCAACCGCTTGCTTGATGGTTTCCAGCGCGATGGCCGGGTGACGTTGTTGAGCACCGACGACAGCAATTTCCAGGCAGATCTGGAGTTGGGCGGCAATCTGCAGGCGTTTCAGACCGAATATCAGGGCACTGCGGCCAGTGTGGTGATTCGTCTGGACGCGTTGCTGGTGCGCGGTTATGACCAGCGCATCCTCGCCAGTCGACGCTTCGAAGTGCGCCAGCCGCTGAACGATGTGCAAGTCCCGGCGGTAGTCACCGGGTTCGGCCAGGCCAGCGATCAACTCACCGCGCAAGTGGTGAACTGGGCGGTTGAGCAAGGGCAGAAAGCCCAACCGCCCATCAGGAATGCCGCCGATCCCCTGTAGCAGCTGGCGCAGCCTGCGTCCGGCTGCGAAGCAGTCGCTAAACCAGGCACCGCAATCCTCCTGATAGATCCGGGAGAATGAACTGACGACTGCTTCGCAGCCGGACGCAGGCTGCGCCAGCTGCTACAGGGATCTTTGTTAACCAAAGAACCAGTAGCAAACAAAAATCGCGCCCACTACGCCAGCAAACTCCGCCAACAGCGCACACCCCACCGCGTGCCGGGCGCGCTGGATACCGACTGCGCCGAAGTACACCGCGAGCACGTAGAACGTGGTTTCGGTGCTGCCCTGAATCGTCGCCGCGACCAGTGCCGGGAAGCTGTCCACACCCGAGGTCTGCATCGTTTCAATCAGCATCGCCCGCGCGGCGCTGCCGGAGAACGGCTTGACCATCGCCGTCGGCAAGGCGTCGACGAAGCGCGTGTCCCAACCGGCCCACTCGACCAGATGCCGAATGCCGTCGAGGCCGAAATCCAGCGCGCCCGAGGCCCGCAATACACCCACCGCACAGAGCATCGCCACCAGATACGGCAGCAGATTCTTGGCGACGTCGAAGCCCTCCTTCGCGCCTTCGACAAACGCTTCGTAGACCTTCACTTTGCGCAGCGCGCCGATCAGCAGAAACAGCATGATCAGCCCGAACAGCGTCAGGTTGCCGAGGATCGAGGACAACCCCGCCAGCGCCGTCGCTGAGAGCGTCGCCAGCAGCGCCATGAAGCCACCCAATGCCAGCGCACCGGGAATCAGATACGCAAGCACCACCGGGTCCCACAGGCGCAGGCGTTGCATGAACGCCACCGACAGCAGACCGACCACCGTCGAACAGCTGGTGGCGAGCAGGATCGGCAGGAACACCAGCGTCGGGTCAGGCGCGCCTTGCTGCGCGCGGTACATGAAGATCGTCACCGGCAGCAGGGTCAGCGACGAGGCGTTGAGCACCAGAAACAGAATCTGCGCGTTGCTGGCGATGGTCGGGCTGGGGTTGAGCTCTTGCAGCGCCTTCATCGCTTTCAGGCCGATGGGCGTTGCGGCGTTGTCCAGACCGAGGCCGTTGGCGGCGAAGTTGAGGGTGATCAGGCCGATGGCCGGGTGACCGGCAGGGACTTCCGGCATCAGCCGCAGGAACAGCGGGCCCAAGGCCTTGGCCAGCCAGTCGACGATCCCGGCCTTCTCGGCGATCCGCAGAAAGCCCAGCCACAGGGTCAGCGTGCCGAACAGCAGGACCATGACTTCGACCGACAACTTGGCCATGGCGAAAATGCTTTCGACCATCGCCGCGAAGATCCCGGCATTGCCGCCGATCAGCCACTGCGCCATTGCCGACACGGCTGCGACGATAAAGAAGCCAAGCCACAGGCCATTGAGCATCAGTTAAATCCCCCGAAGAATGCGGCGAATGATAGCGGGGTCGTCAGAAACGACAAACCCCGGATTTCTCCGGGGTTTGTTTTAACGCGCGCTGCTAGCACCTGAACCCTGTAGGAGCGAGGCTTGCCCGCGAAGAGGCCGGAACATTCAACATTTATGTTGATTGATACACCGCCTTCGCGGGCAAGCCTCGCTCCTACAAGGGCAAAGCATCAGTTTTTGGAAATCTCGCCGGCCGGCAATTTTTCCTTGCTGCGCCAGTGCGGCAGCGAGTTCCAGTAGCGCTCGCCCTTCGCGTCGTCGTACATGCCTTCCCAGCGCGAAATCACCAGCACTGCCAAGGCATTGCCGATCACGTTCAACGCGGTACGCGCCATGTCCATGATGCGGTCGACACCGGCGATGAACGCCAGGCCTTCCAGCGGAATCCCGACGCTGCCCAAGGTTGCCAACAACACCACGAACGACACGCCCGGCACGCCGGCAATCCCTTTGGACGTCACCATCAACGTCAGCACCAGCAGCAATTGCTGGCTGATGGACAGGTCGATGCCGTAGAGCTGGGCAATGAAGATTGCCGCGATGCTCTGGTACAGGGTCGAACCGTCGAGGTTGAACGAGTAACCGGTCGGCACCACGAAGCTGCAAATGGCTTTCGGTGCGCCGTAGGCTTCCATTTTCTCGATCACACGCGGCAGCACGGTTTCCGAACTGGCGGTGGAGTAAGCCAGCACCAGCTCATCCTTGAAGATGCGCATCAGCTTGATCACCGAGAAACCAAACAGCTTGGCGATCAAACCCAACACCACAAAAGCGAAGAACGCGATGGCGAAGTACACCAGCACTACCAGCTTGGCCAGCGGCAGCAGCGAGGCAAAACCGAAGTTGGCCACGGTCACCGCGATCAGCGCGAATACGCCGATCGGGGCGTAGTTCATGATCATGTGGGTGACTTTGAACATGCTCTCGGAAACGCCCTGGAACATCTTCACCAGCGGCTCGCGCAGGTCCGATTGCAGGCTCGACAAACCGAGACCGAACAACACGGAGAAGAAGATGATCGGCAGCATTTCGCCGCGGGCCATGGCCGCGAAGATGTTCGACGGGATCAGGTTGAGGATGGTTTCGATGAACGCGTGTTCATGCTGAACCTCGGCGGCAGTCGCCTGGTACTTGGAAATATCCACCGTACCCAGCGTGCTCATGTCGATGCCGGTGCCCGGATGGACCACGTTGGCCAACACCAGACCGACCAGAATGGCGATGGTGGTGACGACTTCGAAGTAAAGGATGGTTTTGAGGCCGATACGACCGAGTTTCTTCGCATCACCGACGCCAGCGATACCAACGATCAGCGAGGAAATCACAATCGGGATCACGATCATCTTGATCAGACGGATGAAGATGTCGCCCGCCGGTTGCAGGACGTTAGTGATCCACCAGGCTTTTTCGGCGCTGAAATGGTTCAGCAGCGCACCGATTGCTATCCCCAATACCAGACCGATGAGGATCTGCCAGGCGAGGCTAAGCTTTGCCTTCTTCATATCATTACCCTTACTTCAGTTTGACTCGGGCAGGTGCGCGAACTGGAACGCTCAGTGGCGGAAAAGTCTGTGCATCTGCCCCCGTATAAGGTGCCCCGAAAGCGCTGGTTTACGGCTCTTCGGCAGGCGAAAAAAGGCGCAACTATTCCGATGCAAGGAAGCGACGTCTAATGCCGTAAACGCCTACCCTATGCCGAATCGGCATGAGCTTTTTTAAATGAAACCAGCGTCCCAACCGGTTCGAATACGACATTTCGGCAGGCATAAGTGCCGTGAACCGGCCATTTCAGAGCAGGTTGGTTGTTTTTTGAGCAGGTGATTTCGGGGTGAATCTTGGGAAATTGCCTACGAATGCCTCGGAAAATTCCTCAACAAAAACAAAGTGCTTTCTCGATATACGGTCGCGACGAAACACCGCGAAACGTTTTTGCGGGGAATATGCAGCAGAGGGGATTCAGCGAAGTGCTCTGGATCAACGTTTTGCACGTTGAGGCGTGAGCAGGAGATGCGCTTTCTAAGATGAAGCTCTTCGCAAGTCCGTCGAGCCGCTTTGGATCGGCGAACTTGCGTCGCAGCTTTTTACCTACCTGACCCGGCCCTTGCGCAAGCACTCCATGTGCCCGTAGGTCACTCCGACTCTGAAGCAGTCAGAACGTCCCGACCCCTTGGTCATGCGCCGGCCCTCCTCGAGTGGCGCACTGGAAAGGAGCAAGGCTGCTCCTTTCTTGTTTCAAACTCATGTCTTCGGTCCAGCTAATGCCTGCGGTCCAGCTAAGGAACCGAGTACCGCTTTCAACCTAGTACCAATTTGGATCTTTTTTCAGCGTTTCCATCAGCAGCTTTTGCATGCCTTCATCAGGCTTGCCGAGGAAACGGTAGTCAGCGTGGCGCGTCGGTGACTTATCGGCGGGAAGACCCGCTGGCACTTGCACCCACATCGCGTACGCGTCTTCCTTGTCGAAACTGAAAGCTACGATCAAGCGATTGTTCAGGCAGGTGTCCTGCTTTTCGCACAGTGGCCCGACTAGATACTTGTCGCCATCTTCAGTCACAGCAGTCATTTGCTCGGAAGTACCGCTCAGGTTCATCACCCATTCCGGCAATCGCTCTTCCTTTTTGACGACTTGAGTCCATGTTTCACGATACTGCGGGTCAGCGTTAAGCAACTCGCTGGCCCGCGCCTGGCCATCATTGGCCGCCATCGCCGTGGCACTGCCGCCCAGAAGCAGGGCGGCTGCCAGTGTCTTGCACAGAACGTTCATGGTCAGCCTCGACCGCGACGGCCGAAGAAGAACGAAGCAATGAACATCACCAGGAACACGACAAAGAGAATCTTGGCGATACCCGTGGCGGTGCCCGCGATACCACCGAAGCCCAGAACGGCGGCAATGATGGCAATGATCAAGAAAGTGATTGCCCAACTCAACATGGTGATTCTCCTTACTTCTATTTAGGGGTTCGTATCCGTGGTGCTTTTCCCGGCGCAGCAAACGCGCCAAGTCTGGGTGTTACAAGTGTGATGCTTTAAAACACCCAACGTTCCTGACGCGGCATCTGATCCACAGGCTGAGCCTGGTCGACGTCCATCATGCGCATTGGGGCGCTGTCAGCGAAGTTGCTGCTGACGGCACTGAAATGGGTCTGGGTGGCGTGTTGAATCGACAGGCGCGGCGCTTCCGGCTGCTGGCTCTGTTCCCAACGTGCATATTGCTGCCCGCCGATCAAAGTGATCGAAAGAGCGAGCATGGCGAACAAACCTTGCTGGATGTGCAGAGGCGAGATACGCAGTTGTGCGGCACGTTGACGATTCATCCTGTAGCTCCTCCACCTGGGTGGTCATCTTGTTGAGGACGCTCATTCCATGAGTGCCCTGCGTTAACAAGACTATTGCAGCCTGCGTGCCAGCTTTTTCGAAGAAAAAAACCTAATAAAATCAATAGGTTGCGTATGCGATAAAAATCGTTTCGGACGCATCCTGCACGATGGGTCTCTGATCGTCGTGCGTAATGCACGATAATTTCGTAGGAAATTTCAAACTTTTTGAATTGAGTTGCGGTCGCGGATGTCAGACATTCACGTAGGCAAGCGCCGAAATGTTGTATTTTTTGTAAAAAACCAACTAAATCAGTCCATTAGCGGACAGGTCAGTAGATAACTACCCGGCCGGCGCTGGAATGGACCAGAATAAACCATGCAACTTGCCCGATTTATCCGGGACTAACCTAATATCTTTCAGTAAGGAGCGTAGGAAAATGGAATCAGCCACTGAGCAACAAGGCCGAATTCTGCTGGTGGACGACGAATCCGCCATCCTTCGTACCTTCCGCTATTGCCTCGAAGACGAGGGCTACACCGTCGCCACTGCCAACAGCGCTGCCCAGGCTGATGCATTGTTGCAGCGTCAGGTGTTCGACCTGTGCTTCCTGGATTTGCGTCTGGGCGAAGACAATGGCCTCGATGTACTGGCGCAAATGCGCATTCAGGCGCCGTGGATGCGTGTCGTAATAGTCACCGCGCATTCGGCCGTGGACACCGCCGTCGATGCGATCCAGGCCGGCGCTGCCGATTACCTGGTCAAACCGTGCAGCCCCGATCAATTGCGTCTGGCCACCGCCAAGCAACTGGAAGTGCGCCAACTCTCGGCACGTCTGGAAGCGCTCGAAGGTGAAGTGCGCAAACCCAAGGATGGCTTGGACTCGCACAGCCCGGCGATGAAAGTCGTGCTCGAAACCGCCCGCCAGGTCGCCGGCACTGACGCCAACATTCTGATTCTCGGCGAGTCCGGCACCGGTAAAGGTGAGCTGGCGCGGGCCATTCACGGCTGGAGCAAGCGTGAGAAGAAATCCTGCGTCACGATCAACTGCCCGTCGCTGACCGCCGAATTGATGGAAAGCGAATTGTTCGGCCACAGCCGCGGGGCGTTCACCGGCGCCAGCGAAAGCACTTTGGGTCGAGTCAATCAGGCCGATGGCGGCACGCTGTTTCTCGACGAGATCGGCGACTTCCCCCTGACGTTGCAGCCGAAGTTGCTGCGCTTTATTCAGGACAAGGAATACGAACGCGTCGGCGACCCGGTCACGCGCCGCGCGGATGTGCGGATTTTGGCTGCGACCAACCTCAATCTGGAAGACATGGTCCGCGACGGTCGCTTCCGTGAAGATTTGCTCTATCGCCTCAACGTCATCACTTTGCACCTGCCGCCATTACGCGAACGCACCGAAGACATCCTGACGCTGGCGGATCGTTTCCTCGCGCGCTTCGTCAAGGAATATGCACGACCGGCACGCGGTTTCAGCGACGAGGCGCGCGAAGCGCTGCTCAGCTATCGATGGCCGGGCAACATTCGCGAACTGCGCAACGTGGTCGAGCGGGCGAGCATTATCTGCCCGCAGGAACGCGTGGAAATCAGCCACTTGGGCATGGCCGAACAACCGGCCAACAATTCGCCACGGGTCGGCGCTGCGCTGAGCCTGGACGAGTTGGAAAAGGCCCACATCGGCGCGGTGCTGGCCACCGCGGGCACGCTTGATCAGGCCGCCAAAACGCTAGGCATCGACGCTTCGACGCTGTACCGCAAACGCAAGCAGTACAACCTGTGAGCGATCTCCGATGAAATTGGCGATGAAGTTGCGGACCCGGCTGTTTCTGAGCATTTCCGCACTCATCACTGTGGCGCTGCTCGGGTTGTTGTTGGGTTTGGTCAGCGTGATGCAGATGGCCGGCAGCCAGGACGCCGTGGTTCGCAGCAACTTCGTCAGCCTCGACCTCGGCCTCAAGCTGCGCCAGACCCTGGGCGATCAGTTGGTCATCATGCTCAGTGAAAAGCCTGATCCGGCTGCGTTCGAGGCGTCCAAGCAGCATTATTTCCAATTGCTCGACGAAGGTATTGCTCATGAGCAAGTGGGCGACGCCGTGCAATACGGTTTCAGTCAGGCGAAAAAGGATTACCTGAGTTTCCTCCAGGCGTTCAGCGATTCACGCGGGCCGACGCATGTGTTGAGCGGCAATCAGGTGCTGACGGAGAAATTCAACGCGCTGCGCAACGGTTTGATCACCGAACACAAACGCGCCCTCGACAACATCAACAACACTCAGCGCAAGGCTCGGGATCGCGCGTTGCTGATCGCCGGTTTGCTTGGGTTTGTCGGGCTGGCGGTGCTGATCATCGGTTTCATCACGGCGCACGGGATTGCCCGGCGCTTCGGCGCGCCGATCGAGGCGTTGGCGCAAGCGGCGGATAACATCGGCCAGGGCAATTTCGAAGTGACGCTGCCGATTTCCTCCGCCGCAGAAATGAACCTGTTGACCCGCCGCTTCGGCATCATGGCCGAAGCCTTGCGCGAGCATCAGGCGACCAATGTCGACGAATTGCTCGCCGGCCAGCAACGCCTGCAAGCGGTGCTCGACAGCATCGACGACGGTTTGCTGATGATCGATCGCCAAGGTCATCTGGAACACCTGAATCCGGTGGCGCAACGGCAATTGGGTTGGGACAGCGACCGGCTCGGCCAAGGCCTGGGCAGCGCGCTCGAACGCCCGGAACTCGATGAACAGCTGCAACTGGTGCTGCGCGGCGGCACGCTGGAGCGCGCGCCCGAAGACCTGGCCATCGAAGTCGATGGCGAATCGCGGTTGCTCACGTACAGCCTGACCCCGGTCAGCCACACGCAAGGGCATATCCTCGGCGCAGTGATGGTGTTGCACGACGTTACCGAGCAGCGCGCGTTCGAGCGGGTGCGCAGCGAGTTCGTGTTGCGTGCCTCCCACGAATTGCGCACGCCGGTCACCGGCATGCACATGGCGTTCGGTTTGTTCCGCGAGCGGGCGAAGTTTCCCGAGGATTCGCGCGAAGCCGATCTGCTCGACACAGTTAATGAAGAAATGCAGCGCTTGATGCAGTTGATCAATGACCTGCTGAATTTCTCGCGTTACCAGAACGGCCTGCAAAAACTCACGTTGGCGCCGTGCTCCATCGAAGATTTGTTAGCGCAAGCCAAGGACCGATTTGCCGCAACGGCGGCCGAGAAGGGCATCGACTTGCTGGTCGAAGTGCAGGGGCCATTGCCGCGCTTGCAGGCAGACCAGGCGCAATTGGATCGCGTGCTCGACAACCTGATCGACAACGCCATGCGCCATACCGCCGCGGACGGGCAGATTCGCTTGCAGGCGCGACGTCACGGCGAGCGCGTGATTATCAGCGTCGAGGACAATGGCGAAGGCATCGCCTATGGCCAGCAAGGGCGGATTTTCGAGCCGTTTGTGCAGGTCGGGCGCAAGAAGGGCGGCGCCGGGCTGGGCTTGGCGTTGTGCAAGGAAATCGTGCAGCTGCACGGCGGGCGGATGGGCGTTTATTCGCGGCCGGGGCAGGGCACGCAGTTCTACATGGCGCTGGCGGTCTGAGCGGATTTACGCTTCGTCATCGATGCGGCGGCCATTTTGTCGTCGACCACGGGTGATCAGTTCGATGAACTGCACCGCGCTCAGTGCATGGGCGAACAGCCAGCCCTGACCGTACTTGACGCCTTCGCTGCTGAGAAACTGCGCCTGCGCTTCATGCTCGATGCCTTCGGCGATCACCTTCAGTTGCAGGGCCTGGGCCATGTGAATGATGTGCGGCGCGACCCCGCTGCTGGCGGCGTCATGGCCCAGCGCATCGATAAACGCCTTGTCGATTTTCAGGCAATCCACCGGCAGGGTTTGCAGGTAGGCGAGGCTGCAATAGCCGGTGCCAAAATCGTCGATCAGCACCTGATGGCCAACATTGCGCAGCGCTTGCAGGTTTTCCCGCGCCACCACCACGTCAATCAGCCCGCGTTCAGTCACTTCAAAAGCAATCTGCTTGGCCGCGACCCGGTGCACCGTCAGCAGGCGCGCCATCACTTGGCCGATGCGCGGCACCATGACGTCGCAGGCGGCCAGATTCACCGAAATGTACAGTTGCGGATTCGCCCGGAGCAATTGGCCCAGTTGTTCCAGCAGCCGTTGCAGGACGAAGTCGGTCATTTGGCGAATCTGCCCGGTGTTCTCGGCCATCGGGATAAACAGGTCCGGACTGGTCAGCGTACCGTCCGGCCTGCGCCAACGCAGCAGGGCCTCGGCACCCACGCAATTACGGCTGTCGAGGTCGAAGATCGGTTGATACAACACTTGCAACTCGCCACGGCGGATCGCGCCTTGCAGTTCGGCGTCCAGCGACTGGCGCTGGCGCACCAGCAGAAACACCAGAAAACCGACGAAAATGCCCAGCACCAGACTGCCCGGCAGCAGCCACCACCAGACGGCGGGCACATGCGTGCCGTTGCGCGGGGTGATCAGCACCAGTTGATATTCCGGGTTATCGGTCGGCATGCGGTAGATCAAGCGGCTTTGAGTGACTTGCAGCGCGTCGCGGCTTTTCGGCGGCCAGGGTTCAGTCGGCGGCCAGACTTGTTCCAGGCCCAGCACCGGAATCGCCCGTTGCCCGTGGTCGAGCACCACCAGCAGGCTGCTGCCGGGCGAGAGGTCGACCATGTCGGTCAAATGCCCGCGCGACGTCGCCACGCGAAAATTGCCGCGGCCGAGCATCAACGCGGCGCGGTTTTCATCCGGTTCGGTGGTGGTGTTCAGCCAATAACTGTAGGTCGGGCCTTTGATGTCCGGCGGGCGAACCAGCGATAAGCCTTCCTGGCGCGGCCGGTTGGAGCAAATGCGGCTGGCGTCCATATAAGCGGCTTCATAAACGAAGCGATAGCTGAAGCTGACTTGCTGCAACGTCGCGATCATTTCGTCATCGCAGCCGCGCAAGGGCTGCGCTTCCAGATCGTCGAGGCTTTCGCGTAACTGGCCAAAGAGTTGTTCGAGGCGGGCGAGGAAGCGTTCACCCTGAGCGTTCATTTCGCGGCTTTCGTTCTGCTCAACCTGATGCAGCGCGATAAACAGACTGGCGACCATCAGCAGCGTTGCACTGAAGACAGCAGCGAGCATCGCCAAAAACCAAGGGCGATAGAACCAACTTCGCAACCTCTCGCGAGTAGCAGCCATTTGGGAACATCCGAAGAATTACCAATGAGTTATAGCTGCTGTTTGAGAAAAAGCGCGACCGTCGGGCGGGCGTCATTATTTTGTCTGATTGAGCACCAGCAGCATCGCCGCAGTCTGCGCGTCCGGCGTGCCGTCGAAACGGCTAGGGCGGTAATGCATCTGGAAAGCCGCGATTACGTGGCGAGTGGCGACATCCAGTTCACCGGTCTGCGGCGTCGCATAACCGAGGCGCGCAAGCTGTTCCTGGAACCAGCCGACGGTGGGCAGGTGCTCGGTGTATTGCGCTTGCCGGGCGGCGACCGCCTGTTCGTTGGGCCACACGCCCAGGCCTGCGGCGGCCAGGCGTTTCCATGGGAACAGCGGGCCGGGATCGAGTTTGCGCAACGGCGCGATGTCGCTATGGCCGATGATGTGTCGAGGGCTGATGCCGTGGCGTTTGCTGATGTCGTTGAGCAGCACGATCAGCGCTTGAATCTGATCTTCGCTGTACGGATACCAGAGGCGCCCGGTGGGCGTGTCGCGGAAACCCGGATTGACGATTTCGATGCCGATCGAGCTCGAGTTCAGCCAGGTCCGGCCTTGCCATTCGCTTTCACCGGCGTGCCAGGCGCGCATATTTTCATCGACCAGTTTGTAGATGGTCGCGCCTTTGTCGTCACCGATCAGGTAATGGCTGCTGACTTCGCCGTGGGTCAACAATTGCAGCGAGCGCTCCAGCGACGCCGAGGTGTAATGCAGCACCACAAACGGCGTACGGCTGTCGAAATTGGCGGAAGGATGGCTGGTGTCGAAACGCGGACCGCTGGCGCAACCGGCCAGCAGCAAAAAAGAGGCAACGAAGGCGAGATATTTCATGGCAGATGGCAATACACGATGGACGATAATGCAACAGTGTAACGTAATCGCCCGAATGATGACGGCGACGGAGCCGGATTAAACAAAATGGAACAATTGGCTTTCAGGCCAATTCCACCCGGTTTCGCCCTGCATGTTTGGCTCGATATAACGCCTGATCGGCTCTTTTAAGCACCATATCGCTGTGTTCGCCGGGTTTGAACGCCGCCAGTCCCATGGACACGGTGATCGTCACGCGTTCGCCCTTGAAGTGGAAAGGGCAGGCCTCGATTGCTGCGCGCAGGGTCTCCAGAAGTTTCGCCCCGACGGCCGGCACGGTGGCAGGCATCAGCAGCACAAATTCTTCGCCACCAAATCGAGCGATGAAGTCCGAGCCGCGCAGGCGTTTGCGCAACACGCTGGCGATGATCTTCAGCACTTTGTCGCCGGCGAGGTGGCCGTAGTTATCGTTGATTCGTTTGAAATGGTCGAGATCGAGCATGGCCAGCATCAGCGTGTTGCCGTGTTGCTGCCACTCGCTGATCTCCTGTTCCAGCCGTTCACTCCAGGCTGCGCGGTTCGGCAGGCCGGTCAGCGGATCGATGAGGGCTTTCTGGCGTTGTTCTTCAAGGTGCTCGCGATAGCCCATGGCTTCCTGCTCCATGTGCGCGACCCGTTCGGCCAGGCTGTGCAGGCGCGCGGCGACTTCCTGCTCACGTTCGTCGCGTTGCTTTTGGTGCTGGTCCATGGTTCCGAGCAAGCCTTCGAGATGGTTTTCGAGAACGTGCTTGAGGTCGTCGAGATCGGCGGCGTCCTGCATGCTGGTTTGCAAGCCGTCGACCTGCTCGCGGATCTGCGTGTCCATCTCGCGCGCGGCGGAGCGGTTGTCGGCGTGCCCGGCGCTGGCGGCTTGCAGGTTGCTCTGGAACGACTCAAGACGTTCATTGAGCTGCTGCAAGTACGCTTCAAACTCATGCTGGCCGCTGTCGGTGATCGCCAGCATCAACGTCGCCAGATCGTCGAGGATCGGCAGCAATTCGTACCAGTTCAAGCCGTTCTTCAGGCGTTCGCGCATCGCCTCGGCTTGCGGGCGATGGCGTTCCGGCAGGGTCAGATCATCAAGCAAGCCGAGTAGCGTCTGTTCGATGTGCGTGGCCACCGAGCTGTAGGACGGCTCGGGTGAGTCCGGCAGCGCGTAGAGAATGTCTTGCTCGGGGTGTTCCGGATCGATGGCCGCCAGTGCCTGGGCCATGACGGCGGGCAAGGGCAGGGTGTCGAGGAATATTGGCGTTTCGGCTGGCGGCGCCGGGATCAGTTCATCTGGATTGAAGAGGGGTTGGGCGGGCGGCTGG
>NZ_MKGS01000182.1:0-29995 GCF_002836905.1 Pseudomonas sp. 43NM1
GCTCACCGGGCGCCTCGATGCGGCGCTGGTGTACGGCCCGCTGGAACTCGCCGGGCTCGACGGCGTGCCGCTGTGCGACGAACGGCTGGTGCTGATCAGCGAGGCCGATCATCCGCCGATCCGCAGTGCGCTGGATGTGGAAGGGCGCTCGGTGTTTACTTTTCGCCAGGGTTGTTCGTACCGGATGCGCCTCGAAGCGTGGTTCGCCCATGACCGCGCGGCGATGGGCCGCGCGATCGAGATTGAATCGTACCCCGGCATGCTCGCGTGCGTGATTGCCGGTTCTGGTGTGGCGTTGATGTCGGAGTCGATGCTCGCCAGCCTGCCGGGCCGCGAGAGCGTCGCGGTGCACCCGCTGGCCGAGCCGTTCGCCAGCGCCACGACGTGGCTGATGTGGCGCAAAGGCATGCTCGGGGCGAATTTGAATGCGTGGGTGGAGCAGCAGCAGTTGGTTTATCCAACAGCGCTACCACAGGCTTTGGCGACGGCTTGAACTATCGGTCAATAATTTTGATCAATTCAGTAACAGATCATTGCGATCTTCGGCGAGCATTGCGTAGGACTTCGGACTATTATCAGTGCGAAGTGGCTACAGAATTTTCGCCACTCGGCACTACCCTGAAGGGGGCACCATGAAAGAGAAAATCGAAAACTGGCTGCACGATCTGGGTGTTGCACTCGGTCTGATTGAACCGCCTATGCAACCTGTGCCAATCCGCACGGACGACGAACAGCGCCGACGCCAACCGCGCCGCCGCTAAGGGCGCCATCTCCCGCAGCTGCCAGCACCGTTTTGTAGCAGCTGGCGAGCACCGCGAGGCTACGTTCGACTGCGCAGCAGTCGCCGAACCTGGCGCACTTGAATTCCATTTTCACGACGACGTTGTTGCCGAACGCAGCCTCGCGGTGCTCGGCAGCTGCTACAGGTGCGCGTCGTGCTAATGCTGGCTGATTCCAGCAGACATCTGCTTACATTTCCCCGGTTTTCTTCAGACGAAAAAAAACGGGTGTGGCAACCGACGCCACACCCGTCGAAGAAAACATCAAGTCGTTACCGCATCCTTACGCAGCGCTCGCCACTACTGCCGGGCGACGCGACAGCAGACTCACCACCACGAAACTCACCAGACTCACGCCGAGGCTGTAGTAGATCGGCGTGTTGGCGTCGAAACCGTCCTTGACCATGAAGATCAGCGCCGTTGCGAAACCCAGGCCCATGCTGGCGATGGCGCCGGAGGTGGTCGCGCGTTTCCAGAAGATCGCGCCCATTAACGGAATCAGCATGCCGCCGACCAACAGGTTGTAAGCCAGCGTCAGCGCGCTGATCACGTCGTTGACCACCAGCGCAATCCCGAGGACAGCGATACCGGTCAGCATGGTGAACAGGCGGTTGATGCCCAGGCTCGACTGTTTGCCGCCGCGCAGTTTCGGCAGCAGGTCTTCGGTCAACGTGGTGGAGGCGGCGAGCAGACCGGCGCTGGCGGTGGACATCATCGCGGCCAGTGCGGCGGCGATCACCAAGCCACGGATGCCGTCCGGCAAGGACAGTTTGACGATGGCGGCGAAGGCGTTGTTGACGTTGTCCAGGTCCGGAATCAGCACGTGAGCGGCCATGCCGATCAATGCGCAAGCGAGGCCGTAGAGAATGCAGTAGAAGCCAGCGAAGGTGCCGGCGTACTGGGCGATTTTCGCGGTTTTGACCGTGAACACGCGCTGCCAGATGTCCTGGCCGATCAGGATCCCGAAGAAGTAGATCATGAAGTACGTGATGATCGTGTCCCAACCGATCGTGGTGAAATTGAACGCGGTCGATGGCAGTTTCAGCACCAATTCATCCCAGCCGCCGACGCGGTACAGGCAGATCGGCAACAGGATAAACATCAGGCCGACGGTCTTGATCACGAACTGGACGATGTCGGTCAGGGTCAGCGACCACATGCCGCCGATCGCCGAGTAAACCACCACTACACCACCACCGAGCAGCACCGACATCCAGAACGGCAAGTTGAACAGAACTTGCAGCACGGTGCCGATTGCGAGGATCGAGGTCACGCCGATCATCAGCGCGTAGGCCAGCATGATCGCTGCGCTCGCCGAGCGGGCCATCGGGTTATAGCGTTTTTCCAGAACTTGGGTGACGGTGTAAATCTTCAGTTTGAGCAGCGGTTTGGCGAGGAACAGGTTCAGCGCGACAATCCCGCAACCCAGTGCGGCGCACAGCCAGAAACCGGAAATCCCATGCACGTAGCCCAGGCGCACGGTGCCGACGGTCGACGCACCGCCCAGCACGGTGGCGGCCATGGTGCCCATATACAGCGTGGGGCCGAGGTTGCGACCGGCGACGAGGTAATCTTCGTTGGTCTTGGCTTTGCGCATGCCGAAGTAACCGAGCACAAGCATCGCGGCGGCGTAGATGAGGACGACGAATAAATCCAGGGCCATGGTGGCGTGTCTCCGATTGTCTTTTTTATGGTGAGGCTGAAATTCAGTTCCCGTAGGAGCGAGGCCTGCCCGCGAAGGGGGCTGCGCGGTCGGTCAGACTGACCGCGTGATCGTTCTTCGCGGGCAAGCCTTGCTCCTACAGGTCATTCGTTGATCAGGCGGCTTGTCGCAGTTCAGGCTCGGTGGCGGCTCCCTTGCTGCGAGCATCCTTCGGGCCGAACACTTCCCGTGGTTCCGGAAACATACTCAGCAGCGCCAGGTACACCAGCGACGCCAGTCCCAACGTCACCGGCAAGCTGATGTCGATGCCGCCTGCCAGATCGCCCAGCACACCGACGAACTGCCCCGGCAGGTTGACGAAGCACAAACCCACCAGCGCACTCGGGATCCACGCGCCCAGACCGCGCCAGTTCCAGCCGTGGGTGAACCAGTAACGGCCACCTTTTTCGCCGCGAGTGAACACTTGCAGGTCGTCCGGGCAATAGAAGCCGCGACGCACGACGAGGCCGATGATCATGATCACCATCCAAGGCGTGGTGCAGGTGATGATCAGCACGGCGAACGTCGAGACGCTCTGCACCAGGTTGGCGGCAAAGCGCCCGATGAAGATGAAAGCGATCGACATCACGCCGATCAGCAACGTCGCTTTGACCCGCGACAACACGCGCGGGAACACGCTGGACATGTCCAGGCCGGTGCCATAGAGGGAAGTGGTGCCGGTCGACATGCCGCCGATCACCGCGATCAGGCACACCGGCAGGAAGAACCAGCTCGGCGAAACTGCCAGCAGGCCGCCGACGTAATTGTTCGCGGCGATGTAGTCCGGTGCCTTGATCGCAACGATGGTCGCGGTGGCGAGGCCGAACAAAAACGGAATCAACGTCGCGAGTTGCGCGCCAATCACCGCCAGCATGATCCGAGCCTTCGGCGTTTCTCGCGGGATGTAGCGCGACCAGTCACCGAGGAACGCGCCGAAGGAAATCGGATTGCTCATGGCCACCAGCGCGGCACCGATGAAGGCTGCCCAGAAACCCGCCTGACCGACGGCGACGGTGCCGGCGAACTGGCTGTCGAAGGTCGGCGCGAAAGCAAAGATGCCGAGCAGGAACAACAGGCTGGCGGCCCAGACCGCGATGCGATTGACCCACAACATGAAGCGGAAACCGTAGATGCACACGGTCAGCACGAGGATCGCGAACAAACCGTAGGCCAGGCCCAGCGTCAGGTCGGTTTCCGGCAGACCGATCAGGCGTTTGGCGCCACCGATCAGCGCATCACCCGAGCTCCACACCGACAACGAGAAAAACGCGATAGCGGTCAGCAGCGACAGAAACGAGCCGACAATCCGCCCGTGCACACCAAAATGCGCACCGGAAGACACGGCGTTGTTGGTGCCGTTGAGCGGACCGAACAGGCCCATCGGCGCCAGAATCAGCGCGCCGAGCACCACGCCCAGCACAATTGCCCACACGCCGGCCTGAAACGACAGCCCGAACAGCACGGGAAAACTGCCGAGCACCGCAGTGGCGAAGGTATTGGCGCCGCCGAAGATCAAGCGAAACAGATCGCTGGGTTTGGCGTCGCGCTCATGGTCGGGGATCTGTTCGACCCCGTTTGTTTCAATGCTGCTAAGGCTTTTTTCTTTGTTGTTGTTATTCATGATCAGCTCCGATCATAAAGGCGCGCTCATCGTGCGTGAGCGTCACCTGTTTGGCTAAGGGGGTGGCAGCCCTTCCGGCATCGCGGACAAATGTTCATGACAGGCCAGCCATAGGCCTTGTTGTTCTTGGCCAGACGCTTGTTTATTGAAAACAATCGTCTCGCGCTCCTGGCTGAAATGTTGCTCCCCTTGCATGCGCAGCTCGGTGGCCACGTCATGGATGAAAATCGCCACATCACCTTGCAGGCTGACGAAGGCGTTGCTCGAGGTGCACGAAAGCACTTCGAAGCCATCCTCGGCGCGCCAGTTGTCCCACAACGCCTGATAGGCGTCGCGCGACAACAGTGGCTGTCCGAGGGTGTAGAACACGAAGCTCGCGTCGCTGCTGAATGCACCGAAATAAGCTTCGCGATCGTTACGGGCGAAGGCGCTCACCAGATTGGCGGCGGCTTGCAAAACCTCATCGCGCTCGTTCATGACCAGCCCTCAGCGGTGTGCTACGCCAGGCAGTACGCAGAGCATTTCGTAGAGCAGATTGGCGGCGAGCAGCGAGGTGTTGCCGGTGGTGTCGTAAGCCGGCGAGACTTCTACCAGATCGCAACCGACGAGGTCGAGGCCCTGGCAGCCACGGACGATTTCGATCGCCTGAATAGTGGTCAGACCGCCGATTTCCGGGGTACCGGTGCCAGGCGCCCAGGCCGGGTCAATACCGTCGATGTCGAAGCTCAGGTACACCGGACCGCCGCCGACTTTCTCGCGGACTTCGGCCATCAGCGGTGCCAGGGATTTGTGCCAGCACTCTTCAGCCTGAACCACGCGGAAGCCTTGTTTGCGGCTCCAGTTGAAGTCTTCGGAAGTGTAACCCTGCGCCCGCAGGCCGATTTGCACGACGCGATCCGGGTCCAGCAGACCTTCTTCGACGGCGCGACGGAACGTGGTGCCGTGGGCGATTTTCTCGCCGAACATGTGATCGTTGACGTCGGCGTGGGCGTCGATGTGCACCAGCCCGACCTTGCCGTGCTTTTTATGAATCGCCCGCAGGATCGGCAGTGTGATGGTGTGGTCGCCGCCGAGGGTCAGCGGGATCACGTCGTGTTCGAGGATGTTGTGGTAGGACTCTTCGATGATCCGCACGGCGTCGAGCAGGTTGAAGGTGTTGATCGCCACGTCACCGATGTCGGCAACCGACAGCGAGTCGAACGGCGCGGCGCCGGTGGCCATGTTGTACGGGCGGATCATCACCGATTCGGCGCGGATTTCGCGAGGTCCGAAACGGGTGCCGGGGCGCAGCGAAGTACCGATGTCCAGCGGCACGCCAATGAAAGCAGCGTCGAGGCCGGCAGCGGTAGGCAAGTGGGGGAGTCGCATCATGGTGGCGATGCCGCCGAAGCGCGGCATTTCGTTGCCGCCCAGTGGTTGGTGAAGAATCTTGTCCACGGGTAGGGCCTCATCGTCGTTGTTTTATTTATGTCGGCGCGCCGTTCTCGGAAGGTCGGGCACCGCTGTGGCCGGATGATGCGAAATGTAGTGGGCAGGAAGAATCGCTACGGGCAAATACTTAGTTCAGATTTTTCTAAACTAATGGCTGAAGGGGGATTAGACTTTGCGGCATTGAGTTTTGTACTCGCCTCAAGAACGACCCCTCACCCTAACCCTCTCCCCAGAGGGTAGAGGGGACTGACCGAGGTGTTCTCGGGAATTACATGGACCTGAAATATCGAGTCAAACGCAGGATTTGAAAGCCATGGAGATCGGCTCCCTTTCCCCCTCTCCTCAGGGGGTAGAGGGGACTGACCGAGGTGTTCTCGGGAATTACATAGACCTGAAATATCGAATCAAACTCAGGATTTGAAAGCCAAGGAGATCGGCTCCCTTTCCCCCTCTCCCCCCTGGGGAGAGGGTTGGGGTGAGGGGGGGATTCAACAGGCAACACATTTCTAAAGCCCGGAGCCCGCATGGCCAACGCTTTACCCGACCTGAAACTCCTGCGTATTTTTGTCAGCGTGGTGCGGCATCAGGGATTTGCCAACGCTCAGCAAGAGTTGAACCTCTCGACCTCGGCGATCAGCACCTACATGAGCCAGCTCGAAGCGGCGCTCGGTCTGGTGCTGTGCCATCGCGGGCGCGGTGGGTTCAGTCTGACCAGCAAAGGCGAGTTGTTTCATCAGGAAACCTTGCGGCTGCTGGGCGAACTCGAAGGTTTCGAGCAATACGCCGCCGCGTTGAAAGGCGAATTGCGCGGCACCCTCAACCTCGGCGTGATCGATTCGACCGTCAGCGACAAGGCCTTGCCTTTCGCCGAAGCCATCGGCGCCTACAGTCAGGAGCACCCGGCGGTGCATTTGCACCTGTCGGTCATGAGCCCTTACGAACTGCAACTCGGCGTGCAGGACAACCGCCTCGACCTCGCCATCGGCGCGTTTTCCACGCGCATGAGCGGGTTGGTCTACATGCCGCTGTACCGCGAACAACACTGGTTGTATTGCAGCAGCCGCCATCCGCTGTTCAGCGAACGGCGCATCCCCGAGCAAGTCATCACTCAGCAACGCATGGTCGGTCGGGGTTATTGGAGCCAGGCTGAACTGGCGCGCCACGGTTTCAAACACAGCGCCGCGACGGTCGAAAGTATGGAAGCGCAACTGATTCTGGTGCTCTCCGGCGCTTACATCGGCTACCTGCCGGAGCACTACGCGCAGGCGTGGGCCGACAAAGGCGATTTGCGTGTATTGCTGCCGGCGACGTTCGGCTATCAGGCGCCGTTTTCGATGATCGTGCGCCGTGGTCGCAGCCGCGAACCGCTGATCCAGACGTTCCGCGATCTGCTCAAAGCGCAGCTCAACCAGGCTGCTTGAAGGAAAGGCCCGTATGCCCAGAATCCACTGCCCGCGCTGTCTGCGCCCACAAACCCATTGCTTGTGCCCGCTGATCCCGCGCCTCGACAGCCGCACGCGGGTGTTGCTGTTGCAGCATCCAAGCGAAGTGAACCATGCGCTGAACACCGCGCGACTGGCGGCGTTGGGGTTGACCAATGCCGAGTTGATCGTCGGCGAAGTGTTCGAGGATTTGCCGACACTGTTGAACCGGCCGGGGTATCAGGCGCGGTTGTTGTTCCCCGCCGATGACGCGCAGCCGTTGCAGGCGTATGCCGAAAATGCCCTGCCGTTATTGCTGGTGGTCCCGGACGGTACTTGGCGCAAGGCGCGCAAGATGTTGCACCTCAATCCGCTGCTGGCGGCGTTGCCGCGTGTAACGTTGGCGGGCGGCGGGGTGTCGCGGTATCGATTGCGCAAGGCCCCGGGGCCGGGGGCGTTGTCGACGGTGGAAGCGATTGTGCAGGCGCTGCAGACGCTGGAAGCGCCGACCACGTTCGAGCCGTTGCTGAAACCGTTCGAGGCGCTGATCGAAGGGCAGATTGCGGCGATGGGGGAGGAGGTTTTTCGGCGTAATCACGGCGGATGACTTTTTGTGGCGAGGGGGCTTGCCCTCGTTCGGCTGCGAAGCAGTCGTAAATCCTGCTAACGCACTCTGTCTGACACAACTGGGCTGAAGGGTTTTGGGGCCGCTTCGCGGCCCAACGGGGGCAAGCCCCCTCGCCACAGGTGGGAACGCTCGCGTTAGCGCTCGCGCATCGCCTCGGTCCGCGCTTTCAGCACCGGTTTGAGCAGGTAATCCAGCACGCTTTTCTCGCCGGTAATAATGTCCACCGTCGCCACCATTCCCGGAATGATCAGCAGCGGTTTGGCGTCGCCGCCCAAATGGTTTTTGTCAGTCCGAACCTGGATCAGATAGAAGCTATTGCCCTTGTCATCGGTGATCGTGTCCGCGCCGATCAGCTCAAGCTTCGCGCTCAATCCGCCATAAATCGTGTAGTCGTAAGCACTGAACTTGACCATGGCTTTCTGGCCAGGGTGCAGGAATGCCACGTCCTGCGGGCGGACCTTGGCTTCGATCAGCAAGTTGTCTTCCAGCGGCACGATTTCCACCATGTCGCTGCCCGGCTGCACCACGCCGCCAATGGTATTGACCTTCAACACCTTGATGATCCCGTGCACCGGCGACACCACCGTGGTGCGGGTCACGCGGTCTTCGATGGCGATGCTCGACGCGGTGATTTTCGACAGGTCGGTGCGCTTCTCATTCAGCTCCTTGGCCGCGTCCGAGCGGAAGGATTGCTCCGATTCGTCGATCTTGCTTTTGATCTCGTTGATCGCCGATTCCGCCCGCGGAATCGCCAGCGTCGTCGCATTCAGCGAGCCGCGAATTTCCACCGCGCTGCGTTTCAACCGAAGGATTTCCACCGGCGAAACCGCGCCCGTGCCCACCAGCGGCGCCGACATGTTCATCTCTTGATTGAGCAACGCCAAGCTCGAACTGAACTGCCCCTGTTTCGAGCGGAATTCCGCCAGTTCCTGGGTTTTTTGGCGAAGTTGTTCCGTCAGCGTGCGCTGCTCACTGGCCAGTCGGCGTTGGCGTTGTTCATATAACGAACGCTCGTCTTCAGCGACTTGCGGTGCCTTGGCAATCACTTCCGGCGACAGCTTGAACGGCCGTCCTTCAGCCTCGGCCGACAGCCGCTCGACTTGCGCGGTCAACGCATAACGATCCGCCTCGCTCTCACCCTTGTTCGACAGAAACCGCGTGTCATCGAGGCGCAGCAGGGTGTCGCCCTTATTGACCATTTGCCCTTCGCGAACAAAGATTTCGGTGACGATGCCGCCCTCGAGGTTCTGGATGACCTGGATTTTGCTCGACGGAATCGCCTTGCCTTCGCCCATGGTGACTTCTTCAAGCACGGCGAATTTGGCCCAGACCAGTCCGGAAATCAGCAACCCGGCGGCCAGCCACACGGTGATCCGCGACAGGCGCGGCGAATCCTGCAGCGCCGCGCCGGCGGTTTCCGGCATGTATTCACTTTCCGCACTCTTGCTGAAACTGCCGAAATAGCCGCGATCCTTGGGTGTGTTGTGCGAAGTGTCGGACGATGAACGCGCCATGGGTAGCTCCTAGACCGCCGCAGAGCCGACACGGCCCTTGCGCAATGCATCGATGACCGCTTCTTTCGGACCGTCGGCGACGATCCGCCCGTTGTCCAGCACCACCAGCCGATCCACCAGGCTCAGCATCGAAGTGCGGTGCGTGACCAGCAGCAGGGTTTTGCCCTCGACCCAGGTGTGAAGTTTTTGCCGCAGAACGTCTTCGCTGCTGTTGTCCATCGCGCTGGTCGGTTCGTCGAGCAGCATGATCGGCGGGTCGAGCAACAATGCGCGTGCGAGCAAAACGGCTTGGCGCTGACCGCCGGAAAGCAACTGGCCGCGCTCACCGACCGGGCGGTCGAAGCCTTGCGGATGTTGCCGGGCAAGCTCCGTGACACCGGTCAATTCGGCGACTTCGAGCATGCGTGAATCGCTGATGTATCGCGCGCCGAGGGTCAGGTTGTCGCGCAGGCTGCCGGCCAGCAACGGCAAGTCATGGGCGACATAACCGATCTGTTGTCGCAGGTCGGCGACGTCGAGTTGCCGCAGGTCGAGGCCATCGAGCAGCAGTTGGCCGTCCTCAGGTGTGTAGAAACCCATGACCAACCGCGCCAGGGTGCTTTTGCCCGAGCCGCTACGGCCGATGATGCCGATCCGTTCGCCGGGTTTGACGCTGAAACTGATGTTGGCCAGCGCCGGGGCATTCTGGCCGTTGTAGTGGAACGTCACGCCGTTGATGTCCATCGCGCCTTGCAGCTGCGTGCGTTCCAGCGGCCGTTGTTTGGCGTCGCGTTCCTGCGGCAGCGACATCAGTGCGTCGGTGCTTTTCATGGTCAGTTGCGCTTGCTGGTAACGGGTGATCAAACCGGCGATTTGCCCCAGCGGCGCGAGCACGCGGCTGCCGAGCATGTACGTCGCGACCAGCGCGCCGACGCTGAGGTTGCCGGCGATGATGCTGTAGACCCCGGCGACGATGGTCGCCATGCCGGAGAATTGCTGGATGAACAGCGTGCCGTTGGTCGCCAGCGCCGAGAGATTACGCGCGTGGCTGTCGAGGCGGGTGAGGGCGCCGTGGGTGCTTTCCCATTTGTGCTGGCGTTCGCTTTCAGCGCTGCACGCCTTGAGCGTTTCCAGGCCGCCGAGGGTTTCGATCAGCAATGCCTGGCGTTCGGCGCCGAGGCTCAAACTCTTCTGCACGGTGTCGCGCAGACGCACCTGGACGATCATCGCGAAAATGATCGTGATCGGAAACGCCAGCAGCGGAATCACCACCAGCCAGCCGCCGAGCAACCCGATGACTACCAGCATCAGCACGGCAAACGGCAGGTCGATCAGGCTGGTCAGGGTGACCGCGGTGAGAAATTCGCGCAGGCCCTGGAAGTCATGAATGCTCTGGGCAAAACCGCCGATGGTCGCCGGCCGCGACTTCATCGACATGCCGGTGATGCGTTCGAACAGCGTCGCCGAAAGAATCACGTCGGTTTTCTTGCCGGCGGTGTCCAGCAGATGCGCGCGGACCACGCGCAGGACCAGTTCAAAACCGGTGCCGATCAACAGACCGATCGCCAATACCCACAGGGTTGAAGTCGCCTGGTTCGGCACCACGCGGTCGTAAGTCTGCATGACGAACAGCGGGACCATCAGCCCCAGCAGGTTGATCAGGAAACTCGCAAGAATCGCGTCGCTGTACAGCCATTTCGACAGTTTCAGCGTGTCGCGAAACCACGCCTCGACCCGCGGCACCAGTGGGGAGCGCAGGTCTTCGAGTTCATGGCGCGGCCGGGCGAATAACGCCTGGCCGCTGTAATTGGTGGTCAGCTCTTCGAGGCTGACCCATTGTTCGCCGCCCTCGGCTTCGCTGGGCAGAATCAACAGTTGCCCATCATCGCCGAAGCGCCGCAGCACGGCGGTGCGACCATTGTTGAGCAGCAACAGCACCGGCAAGTTGAGCGCAGAAATATCCGCCAGATCACGGCGCAGCAAACGCGCCTGCAAACCGGCCCGAGCGGCTGCACGCGGCAGCAGGTCGAGGCTCAGGCGTTGCTTGTTCAGCGGCAGGCCGGCACTCAGGCTGGCGCGACTGACCGCCGCGCCATGCAATTTGCAGAGAATCAGCAGACCGTCCAGAAGCGGGTCATCGAAGCTCAGGCGCGGGTCAACACCCGTGTTGCCGGGTTCCATGCTGGTCAAATCGAGCGCTCCCGTTGTTGGCAAAGACATCTACACATCGCCTCGCGCACGGAGCTGCCGAAGGCTGCGAGGTTTTGTCACTGGGATTTAGCCCCGGAACAAAAAACTGCAGCCTGCGATAGCACCTGCTGGGGTTATCTCAGTTCTGGCAAACGCGCTTCGTTCTTCACTTCGCTGGAGGCGATCGCATCGGCAGGCAACACCACGCGTTGTTTGCTCAGCAACAGGCCCATGTTCGAGAGCACGCGGTACATCGAGTATTCCTCGGTGTAGCGCACTTCGGTGTAGCGACGGTTGGCGTTGTAGAGCTCGTTTTCACTGTCGAGCAAGTCGAGCAGGGTGCGCTGGCCGAGGCCGAACTGGTCCTGATACGCCGCGCGCACGCGTCGAGTGGTCTCGGCGTATTCGCGGGCGGTCGGGGTTTGTTTCTTCGCATTGACCATGGCGTTCCACGCCAGGTGAATGTTTTCGTTGAGCTGGCGCAGGGCGTTGTTGCGGATGTCCATCGCCTGATTGATCTGGTGCGCATCAGACGCCAGACGCGCCTTGTCGCTGCCGCCACGGAACAGGTTGTAGTTCATCACCACGCCGACACGCCACTCGTTGTCGTGACCTTCGTCGCCCTGCACGTTGTTGTTCGCGCCGACTGCCGCTTCAGCGTCGAAACGCGGGTAGAACGGCGACTTGGCAACTTCGTACTGGCTCTCGGCCGACTGCACGTCAGCCTGCGCGGATTTCAGGTACGGGTTGTTTTCGACCATGCTCTGCTGGGCTTCCGGCAGGGTGTTCGGCAACTCGCCACGGGTCGATGCCGGGGCTTCGAGCTCATCAGGCATGCGCCCGACGACGTTGAAGAAGTTCGACTCGGCGTCGGCCAGATCCACTTCAGCGGTGTCGAGGTTGTTCTGCGCCAATGCGCGACGGGCGGACGACTGATCGGAGTCGGCGTTGCTGCCGACGCCGCGCTGGGTGCGTAGGCCGATCTGGTCGTTGACGCGCATGTGCGCCTGCAAGTTGTTGGTCGCCAGCGTCACCAGTTCGCGGCGTTTGAGCACTTCGAGGTAAACCTCGATGGTGCGCAAGGCCAGATCCTGAGCGGTGCCCTGGGCGTAATAGGCACGGGAGTTGGACACGCCTTTGGTGCGCTCGACTTCATTCGAGGTGTTGAAACCGTCGAACAGCATCTGCCGCAGACGCAGCTCCGACTGGGTGTACGTGAGGATTTCGGTGTTGTGATTGCCGAACGCCCGAGTGTTGGTGTTATCGCTGTAGCCGCGCCCGTAAGCGGCGTTCAAATCCACCGACGGATAGAAGCCCCCTTTGGCGACTTTCACTTGTTCATCGGCCGAAAGGCGCGCGTCCACACGCGAAGCAAGCTCGGGGTGAGTTGCGATGGTGCTTTGGATCGCATCGGTCAATGACATGGCCTGAGCCTGGGAAGTGCAGGCCATGGCCAGCAAAATCGCGCTGCAGAGGGGGGTAAAGAGGCGCATGGGTACTTCTCCCTTGTTTCCTATGGTGCTTAACTGTCGTCAAATGTTTGACGTTATTTTTAGTAAAACCGTTTCACTCTTGTAACAACAGAGCTAAGAACATTCTAGCGAAAACCTAAGAAGATTTTCTTCTAACGCTTATTCCAAAAAAAACTTATGCGCTCTAAAAAATCCGGCACATTGTTCAAACCGAAAGCCCTTGAATTACTAGCCTTACAGAGCTTGCAGGGGTTTTAAGGAAAGTTCCATCCACTTAGCGAAAAAGAGTGGAGAAGTGTTTGAGGGGAGGGAAGTGGGACGGTTTTCGAGCGGCATTTTTTTGTCACTCGAGTGATTCAACACCGTTACGCATCGTTCGCCGGGAGATTTTTCCGCTGGTAAGACCCAATGCCATTGATTGCACAGGGTTTTTATTCCAGGCAGGACTAGTTGGCCCGCGAGCGAAACGCCTGAGGAGAACGTTGTCGGAAACGCGATTTGCCTCGGTAAACGCTTTTTGATCGACGATCCGCCGGGTGGACCGCTTCGCCGTCAGCACGTTTTTCACACCACCAGGTGCCGACAGCGGTTGGCAGCGCAGGAGATTTGCACATGGCTACGCTCATCGGAATCGTCAGTAAGGTTATTGGTCAGGTGTTTGCGGTCGCGAGCGACGGTACCCGACGTGCGTTGATCGAAGGCGACAAGGTGTTCGTCGGCGAGCAACTGGACACCGGGGTTGCCGGCGCGGTAGCCGTGCATCTGCAAAATGGCCAGGAACTGACGCTCGGGCGTGGCAGCAGCCTGCAAATGAACGCACAACTGCTCGCGCATCAGGCACCGCATGTCGAAACCGCGGATGCGGTGACGCCGAGCCAGGCGCAACTGACCGACGTTGAGCAACTGCAACAAGCCATCGCCGCCGGCGATGACCCGACGAAGGTCGGCGAAGCCACTGCGGCCGGTCCGGAAGGCACGACCACACCGGGTGGTGCGGCGGGCGGCGGGCACAGTTTTGTATTGCTGGAAGAAGTCGGTGGCCGGGTTGATCCGAACATCGGTTTCCCGACCGAAGGCTTCGGCGGCATTCCGGAGTTTCCGGAAGAGCGGCGCAACGCTGATGTCGATCAGGGTGACGACGCACCTGCGGTGGTCGTGCCGCCCGTGAACAACATCGTCACCCTCGGCGGCCTCGATAACGCTGGCGGTGAATTGACCCTCAACGAGGCCAATCTGCCGGACGGCTCGGCGGCCAATTCGGCGGCCCTGACGCAGAGCGGCACTTTCACGGTGAACGCGGCCGATGGCCTGCAGAGTCTGAGCATCGGCGGCATCAACGTGATCAGCGGTGGCGTCGCGGCAGGCTTCCCGCAATCGATCACTTCGCAACTCGGCAACACCCTGACCGTCACCGGTTACAACCCGGCGACCGGCGTCGTCAGCTACAGCTACACCCTCACCGGCAACGAAACCCATTCGGCCGGCGATGGCGCCAACAACCTCAGCGAACAATTCACCGTGGTCGCCGTCGACACCAATGGCGACACCGCCACCGGTTCGCTGGACGTCAACATCACCGACGACGTGCCGCTCGCCATCGACGACAACAACGGCGTCGCTTCGGAAACGCTGCTGACGCTCAACGGCAACGTGCTGACCAACGACGTGCAGGGCGCCGATCGCGTGCCTGTCGGGCCGAACAGCGGCCCGATCACCCCCGGCACGTTCACCGGGACTTACGGTACGTTGGTGTTGAACGCCAACGGCACGTACACCTACACGTTGAATACCAGCGACGCCGATTTCAAAGCGCTGACCGGTGGCGGCAACGGCACCGAAACGTTCGCCTACACCCTCACCGATGCGGACGGCGACAGCAGCACGGCCAACCTGGTGCTGCAGATCCAAAACAATGACGATCCCGTGAGCATCGACGGCCTGAACATTGGCGGCGGCGAGCTGACAATCTTCGAGAAAAACCTCAGCGAAGGCAGTACACCGGATGCGGCAGCGCTGACCCAAAACGGCACCTTCACCATCACCGCGCTGGACGGCGTGCAGGCGCTGACGATCGGCGGCATCAGCGTGGTCAGTGGTGGCGTGGCGGCAGGTTTCCCGCAATCAATCGCCACTGGTTTGGGTAACACGCTGACGATCACGGGGTTCGATGCGACGACCGGTGTGGTCAGTTACAGCTACACGTTGAATGGCAACGAAGCGCATCCGGACGCCAATGGTGCGAATGGTTTGCCTGAGCAATTTGCGGTGACCGTGGTCGACGACAACGGCACCACGGCCACCGGTTCGCTGGACGTCAACGTCATCGACGATGTGCCGCAAGCCGTCAACGACAGCAACGCAGACACCGCGTCCGAAACCTTGCTGACGCTGAATGGCAACGTGCTGACCAACGACGTCCAAGGTGCCGATCGCGTCGCCACTGGCCCGATCACTCCAGGCACATTCGCCGGGACTTACGGCACGTTGGTATTGAACGCCAACGGCACTTACACCTACACCCTGAACACCACCGACGCCGATTTCAAAGCGCTGACCGGTGGTGGCGACGGCACGGAAAACTTCACTTACACGTTGACCGATGCCGATGGCGATACCAGCACCGCAACGCTGGTTTTGCAGATCCACAACAACGACGATCCAGTGACGATTGACGGCCTGAATGTCGCTGGTGGCGAACTCACCGTATTCGAGAAAAACCTCGAACTCGGCAGCGCACCAGACTCCACCGCGCTGACCCAAAACGGCACCTTCACCATCACCGCGCTGGACGGCGTGCAGACGTTAACTGTCGGCGGAATCGCTGTCGTCAGCGGCGGTGTATCCGCCGGATTCCCGCAATCAATCGCCACCGGTTTGGGCAACACGCTGACCATCACCGGGTTCGACGCAACCACCGGCGTCGTCAGCTACAGCTACACATTGAACGCCACTGAAACTCACGCGAATGCCGACGGCGCCAACAACCTGCCTGAGCAATTTGCCGTCACCGTCGTCGACGATAACGGCACCACGGCGACCGGTTCGCTGGACGTCAACGTCATCGACGATGTGCCGCAGGCGGTTAACGACAGCAACGCTGACACCGCGTCCGAAACCTTGCTGACGCTCAACGGCAACGTTTTGACCAACGACGTCCAAGGCGCGGATCGCGTCGCCACTGGCCCGATCACCCCAGGCACATTCGCTGGGACTTACGGCACGTTGGTGTTGAACGCCAACGGCACGTACACCTACACGTTGAATACCAGCGACGCCGATTTCAAAGCGCTGACCGGTGGTGGCGACGGCACGGAAAACTTCACCTACACGTTGACCGATGCCGACGGCGATACCAGCACCGCAACGCTGGTGTTGCAGATCCACAACAACGACGATCCAGTGACGATTGACGGCCTGAATGTCGCTGGTGGCGAGCTCACCGTTTTCGAGAAAAACCTCGAACTTGGCAGCGCACCGGACTCCACCGCGCTGACCCAAAACGGCACCTTCACCATCACCGCGCTGGACGGCGTGCAGACGTTAACTGTCGGCGGAATCGCCGTCGTCAGCGGCGGTGTATCCGCCGGATTCCCGCAATCAATCGCCACCGGTTTAGGCAACACGCTGACCATCACCGGCTTCGACGCAACCACCGGCGTTGTCAGCTACAGCTACACACTGAACGCCACTGAAACCCACGCGAATGCCGACGGCGCCAACAACCTGCCTGAGCAATTTGCTGTCACCGTCGTCGACGATAACGGCACCACGGCCACCGGTTCGCTGGACGTCAACGTCATCGACGATGTGCCGCAAGCAGTCAACGACACTAACGCTGATATTGCGTCCGAAACCTTGCTGACGCTGAATGGCAACGTCCTGACCAACGACGTCCAAGGCGCAGATCGCGTGGCCACTGGCCCGATCACTCCAGGCACATTCGCCGGGACTTACGGAACTTTGGTTCTCAACGCCAACGGCACTTACACCTACACGTTGAATACCACCGACGCCGATTTCAAAGCGCTGACCGGTGGTGGCGACGGCACGGAAAACTTCACCTACACGTTGACCGATGCCGATGGCGACACCAGCACCGCAACCCTGGTGTTGCAGATCCACAACAACGACGATCCAGTGACGATTGACGGCCTAAATGTTGCTGGCGGCGAACTCACCGTTTTCGAGAAAAACCTCGAACTTGGCAGCGCACCAGACTCCACCGCGCTGACCCAAAACGGCACCTTCACCATCACCGCGCTGGACGGCGTGCAAACGTTAACTGTCGGCGGAATCGCTGTCGTCAGCGGCGGCGTATCCGCCGGATTCCCGCAATCAATCGCCACCGGTTTGGGCAACACGCTGACCATCACCGGGTTCGATGCAACCACCGGCGTTGTCAGCTACAGCTACACATTGAACGCCACTGAAACCCACGCGAATGCCAACGGCGCCAACAACCTGCCTGAGCAATTTGCTGTCACCGTGGTCGACGACAACGGCACCACCGCCAATGCAACGCTGGACGTCAACATCATCGACGACCTGCCGCAGGCCGCCAATGACAGCAACGCCAGCACCGCGTCGGAAAGCTTGCTGACGCTCAACGGCAACGTCCTGACCAACGACGTGCAAGGCGCCGATCGCGTAGCTACCGGGCCGAATGCCGGGCCTGTTACTCCAGGCACCTTCACCGGTACTTACGGCACCCTGGTCCTCAACGCCAACGGCACTTACACCTACACCCTCAACACCAGCGACGCCGATTTCAAAAACCTGCACGGCGGCGGCAACGGCACCGAAACGTTCGCCTATACGCTGACTGATGCCGACGGCGATACCAGCACCGCCAATCTGGTGCTGAACATCCATAACAACGATGACCCAGTGACCCTCAACGGCCTCGACGTCGCGGGTGGCGAGCTGACCGTTTACGAGAAAAACCTCAGCGACGGCACCAGTCCCAACGCCACGGCCCTGACCCAAAGCGGCAGCTTCACCGTCACCGCGCTCGACGGTTTGCAGACCTTGACCGTGGGCGGGCTCAACATTGTCAGCGGCGGCGTGGTCGCAGGCTTCCCGCAATCCATCGTCACACCGCTCGGCAGCACGTTGACCGTCACCGGTTACAACGAAATTACCGGCGTGGTCAGCTACAGCTACACGCTGGTGGATAACGAAACCCATCCAAACGCCAACGGCGCCAACAGCATCACGGAAAACTTCACCGTGGTGGCGACCGACACCGACGGCAGCACGGCGACCGACCAGATCAACGTCAATATCGTCGATGATCTGCCGACCGCACACCCGGACAGCGCAACGGTGGCGGAGGGCGCGACGATCTCCGGCAATGTGCTGGATAACGACATCGGCGGCGCCGACGGTCCAGCGCTCAGCGGCGCGGTGGTGGGCGTGCGTGTTGGCGGCGACACCTCGACTTCGGCCATCGGTGGCTTGGGCACCAACATCAACGGCACCTACGGTTACCTGACGCTGGATGCCAACGGCAACGCGGTTTACCACAGCAACCCGAACGCCGTGAACGGCCCGGGCGCCACCGATGTGTTCACCTACACCGTGCGCGATGCCGATGGCGATGAAAGCACCACGACCATCACCATCGACGTGTCGAACAGCTGCATCAAAGCGGTCAGCGACAGCGACGTCACGGTCTACGAAAAAGCCCTCGACCTGACGAAGGATGGCCAGGACCTGGCGGCCGGCACCGTGGTCGGCAGCGATCCTACCAGCAGCGGCGAAACCGCCAGCGGCACGTTGGTCGGCTCGGTCACCGGCGCTATCGGCGCAATCACTTACAGTCTGGTTGGCAGCGCCAATGGCAACTACGGGCAGATCCAGCTCAACGCCAACGGCACGTACACCTACACCCTGACTTCGCCGGCCAGCACCACGCCGCACGCCAACGATGGCGCGAACACGTTGACCGAAAGCTTCACTTATCAGGCCACCGATTCGCTGGGCAACATCACCAGCAGCACCATCGTCGTCAACATCGTCGATGACGTGCCTAAAGCCGTGAATGACAGCAACGTCGCCACAGCTTCGGAAAGCCTGTTGACCCTCAATGGCAACGTGCTGACCAACGACATTCAAGGTGCCGACCGCGTTGCAACCGGGCCGAATGCCGGACCGGTGACCCCAGGCACTTTCACCGGGACTTACGGCACTTTGGTGCTGAACGCCAACGGCACTTACACCTACACGCTGGACAGCAATGACGCCGACTTCAAAAACCTGCACGGCGGCGGCAATGGCACCGAAACCTTTGCCTACACCCTGACCGATGCCGACGGCGACACCAGCACCGCCAACCTGGTGCTGAACATCCACAACAACAACGATCCGGTGACGCTCAATGGCCTCGACGTCACGGGCGGCGAGCTGACCTTCTACGAGAAAAACCTCAGCGACGGCACCAGCCCCAATCCATCTGCGCTGACCCAGAACGGTACGTTCACCGTCACCGCCCTCGACGGTCTGCAAACCCTGAGCGTCGGCGGGATCAACGTGGTCGTCGGTGGCGTAGCGACAGGCTTGCCGCAGTCGATCGCCTCGCCGCTCGGCAGCACCCTCACCATCAACAACTACAACGCGACCACCGGCGTGATCAGCTACAGCTACACCCTGGTCGATAACGAAAGCCATCCGACCGCGAATGGCGCCAACAGCCTCACGGAAAATTTCACCGTGGTGGCGACCGACACCGATGGCAGCACCGCGTCGGGCCAGATCAACGTCAACATCGTCGATGACCTGCCGACCGCTGCTGCCGACACCGGCACCGCGATCGAAGGTGCGACCGTCAACATCAGCGTGCTCGGCAACGACGTGCTCGGTGCCGATGGCGCGGCGGCGGGCGGGGCGGTGATCGGCGTGCGCGCCGGCAGCAACACCGGCACCTCGGCGGTGGGCGGGCTCGGCACCAACATCAATGGCACCTACGGTTACCTGACGCTGGATGCGGCGGGCAACGCGGTGTATCACGCCAATCCGAACTCGGTGGGCGTGGCCGGTGCGACCGACACGTTCGTCTACACCGTGCGCGATGCCGACGGCGATGAAAGCACCACCACGATCAAAATCAACGTCACCGACAGCGGCCTCAAGGCTGCGGTCGATCAGGACGTAACGGTCTTCGAAAAAGCCCTCGACCTGAGCAAGGACGGCCACGACCTGGCGCCCGGCACCGTCATCGGCAGCGACCCGGGCAACACCGGCGAAACCGCCACCGGCACGCTAGTCGGCGCCGTCACCGGCGGCAGCGGCGCGCTGACTTACAGCTTGGTCGGCAGCGCCACTGGCACTTACGGGCAGATGCTGCTCAACGCGGACGGCAGCTACACCTACACGCTGACTTCGGCGCCGAAAACTTCGCCGAGCGCCAACAATGGCGCGGATACCCTGAGCGAAAGTTTCACCTACAAAGCCACCGACGCGCTGGGCAACAGCACCACCAGCACCATCGTCGTCAACATCGTCGATGACGTGCCAAGAGCCGTGGCCTCTGAACGTTCGGTCACCGCGGTGGAAATCGATTCCAACCTGCTGCTGGTGATCGACGTGTCCGGCAGTATGGCGGACGCTTCCGGTGTGCCGGGCCTGTCGCGGATGGCGTTGGCCAAACAGGCGATCAGTGCTCTGCTCGACAAGTACGACGACCTCGGCGATGTGCGCGTGCAGATCGTCACCTTCAGCAGCAGCGCCGCCGACAAGACCCCGATCTGGGTCGATGTCGCCACGGCGAAGTCGATCATTGCGACGCTGACGGCGGGCGGCGGCACCAACTACGACGCGGCAGTTGCGGCGGCGAAACTGGCGTTCAACACCTCCGGGCAACTGACCGGTGCGCAGAACGTCGGCTACTTCTTCTCCGACGGCAAACCTACCGGCGGCCAGGAAACCGGCACCGCCGACGAAGCGGCGTGGAAGGCTTTCCTTGACGCCAATGGCATCAAGAACTACGCGATTGGCCTGGGCAGTGGCGTCAGCAGTGCCAACCTCAATCCACTGGCTTACGACGGCAGCACCCACACCGATACCAACGCGGTGGTGGTGACTGATCTCAACCAGCTCAACTCGGTGCTGTCGGGCACGGTGCAGGGCGCGCCGGTCACCGGCACCTTGCTGGATGGCGGCACGTTCGGCGCGGATGGCGGTTTTATCAAATCCATCGTCGTCGATGGCACCACCTACACCTACGACCCGAAAGCCAACGGCAATCAGGGCTCGCTGAACTTCAGCGGCGGCGCCAACAAAGGCACGTTCAACACCGTCGACAACACCCTGAGCATCGCCACCAGTAACAGCGGCACGCTGGTGGTGAACCTCGACACCGGCGAATACAACTACATCTCGCAGAAAACCACGGCCGTGGTGATCACCGAGAACATCGGTTTCACCGTCAGCGACAATGACGGCGATCTGGCCAGTTCGTCGCTGACCATCAAAGTGATCCCGAACGCGGCGCCAGTTGCGGCCGATGACAACGTCATCACCAACGTGCTGTCGAGCAACATCGTGGTCCCGGGCGAACTGCTGCTGGCCAACGACACCGACGCCAATGGCGATCCGAAAACCGCGACCCCGACCACGTTCAACACCGGTTGGGTGGCCAAGGGTGCCGACTTCACCGGGACTGGCGCGGTGGGCTTCACCGGCACCGGCAACAACGCGGCCAACCAGGCCTTGGCCGACGTACGCAACTCGTTCGCGGCCAACTCCGCAACGATGACCGCCGTGCTGCTGGTCAGCGGCTACCTCGGCGCGGTCGCCGCTAGCAACGCCAACGATGAAGACATGATCACGGTGAAACTGAAACAGGGCGAAACCCTTAATCTCGATCACAACCTGGCTGCCGGTCATGTCGCCATGGAGTACTCGCTCAACGGTGGCGCGTTCGTCGCCATCGCCGACGGCGGCACCATCAACGCGACGTCCGATGGCACCTACCGGATTCACGTGACCAACATCACCAATACCAGCGGCAGCAGCACCACGGCGGCCGAAAACTATCAGCTGTCGATGAAGATCAACTACGCCGGCGCACATGATCTGACGCCGGACTTCCACGGCACCTACACCGCCAACGATAACCATGGCGGCAGCGACACGGCGAACGTGACCATCAGCTATCAGGACGGCCATACCCTCACCGGTACGGCGGGCGATGACGTGTTGGTGGCCGGCACCGGCAACAACATCATCAACGCGGGCGACGGCAACGACGTGCTGACTGCCGGCAACGGCAACAACGAACTGCACGGTGGCGCCGGCAACGATTTGCTCTACAGCGGTCTGGGCAATGACCTGCTCGATGGCGGCACTGGCAGCGACACCGCCAGTTATGGCCATGCCACCGCCGGGGTCACGGTCGATTTGAGCCTGCTGACCGCGCAAAACACCCTCGGCGCCGGCACCGATACGCTGCTGGGTATCGAGAACCTCACCGGTTCCAACTTCAACGACACCTTGCGCGGCGACAACAACAGCAACGTGATCAACGGTGGTCTGGGCAACGACGTGCTTAACGGTGGCGGCGGCGATGACTTCCTGATCGGTGGACTCGGCAACAACACCCTGACCGGTGGCGCCGGCGCCGACACGTTCAAATGGTTGGCGGGCAACAGCGGCCATGACGTGATCACCGACTTCACCCCAGGCACCGATCAGCTCGACCTGTCACAACTGCTACAAGGGGAGAACGGCACGGCCGCTTCGCTGGATGACTACCTGCACTTCAAAGTCACCGGTAGCGGCGCCTCGCTGGTCACCAGCATCGACGTCGGCGCAATGGCCGGCGCCACGCCGAACCAGACCATCGACCTGGCCGGCGTCAACCTCGCCAGCCAGTACGGTGTAACGCCGGGCGCGGGCGGCGTGGTGGCCGGCGGACACGACACGGCGACGATCATCACTGGCATGCTCAGTGACCACTCGCTGAAGGTCGATACCGTGTGATGCCGCAGGTCTGAAACGACAAAACCCGCCATCCCTTTAATGGGGGGCGGGTTTTTTTGTCTGATTTTAGTGATGCGGTGGGGGGCGAGGTCGTGAAACACCGACTCATTGCAGGAGTGAGCCTGCTAGCGATTAGGCCCGCGCCAACCCTGCAAAAACCTATGTTCCTGAAATCAAATCCCACTGCCCAGAAAACAAGCTTCATCCGCATCCAGGTGCTGAACCAACTCTCCAACCTTCAACAACTGCGCATCCAGCGAGCGGCGACTCACCACCTCATCGTCCTCAATCCGCAACTGCTTGTAAGACAACAGCAGCGTGCCGCCCGCAAGCGTCTTCAGATGCTTGCCCTCCACCGGAATGAAAAAACCTTGCCTGTCACGAACCTCCTCGGCACTCGGCCGATAGCCGTCCAATTCCGGGTTATACGTGCTCAGGTCCGCGCGCACGCCCAGCCAATCCAGCGCAAAGACGTGACCCGCACGGGCAGTTTTATTGAACGGAATATTCACTTCGATGCCGGCCAGCGCCGGGTCCAGCGTGCCTTCTTCCTCATCTTCCACAATCGGGCTGGCCAGGTGTTCCGCCTCGCCCACGACATTGATGAAGCGCCGCAACGATGACTGGATAATCATGCCGTTGCGTTCCAGAGAATAGAAACACGTCACCTGAGTGTTCACCAATGCCCGCGCGGTGGCACTCGGCACACGCGCGAACACCACCGTCGGCGGGGTGCCGACGATGATCTGGCGATTTTGACTGCAGATGCTTTCGCCCTCCGCGCTGACGCCGGCGAAGTGCAGGATGATCACGTCCCTGTGGCAAAAATCGCTGATCGATTCCGCCCAAATCTGCACCACCAGATCCTCACCGCGCAACGAATCCAGGTGCAAATCGCTGCCGCTGGTCTTGCTGATGATCGGTGCCGGCAGTTGCGATTTGCCGAGCCTGACCTTGACCCGCGCCGGCGGGCACCCACCGGCGGAAACATTGCCCACTTGATCGGCGACGCTGAACGAAACCTGCAGACCTTCCGGCCCGGTGTCCCTGGCCTTGAGAATGGTTTCGCGGCTGATGTGAATCACCAGCGGATTTTCCAATGGGTCGTCGATATGCGCCTGGGTCACCGCTTCGGAAAAGATCAGCAACCCGCCCCAACTCAACGTGCAGACATCGCCTTCGGCCATGTTGGGGTAGGGCAGCAGCGTGTCGGTGTCCGGCCTGGCGGTGATGGTGATATCGACGCCATCGCCGACGTTATCGGTGGTCACGCCATCGCGCAGGATCTCCCCGGCAATGTCCATGTACAGCGCAGAGTGCTGGCCGTGCAGCGGGTCGAGGTTGTCGCCGCCGGGGATGTCGAGTTTGACCAGCAGTTGCAGGGGCGGAGCGAACGTTTCGACCATTTGGTCGCGCCGCGTCAGGCGATAAGCCAACGTGTGCGACCCGGATTGCACAGCCCTTGGCGGCACCCATAACGTTGTGCGCTCAGTGACCTCGACTGGCTCGCTGATGACCTGTTGATCAATCATCCGGTTATTCAGCAACAGCTCGACTTTGTCGCCCAGTGCTTTGCCGGGCCACGGTGCGATCCAGACTTTCATTCCATGCTCAGGATAATTGCCCAAGGCCGCCGCGAAATTGATCCCGAGTTCGCCCGATGGCAGCTGCAAGCCGTCGCAAATTTGCGGTTGGGGCAACGCTGGCGATGCGAGGTTTTTAACGGATTGGGCTATCACATTCGACACTCCTGTCGCTGGAGTGCGACAGCAGAATTACAAACTCAAATGCGAAAACTGGAAACTGTCAGATCTGACAGTAGCGACGCTGGGGCGATGTGTTGTAGTCAGGGTTTGCGCAGGGTTTTCTGGCGCAGGATGTAAATCGTCACCAGCACTGCGCTGGTCAGCATGAACCCGCGCGCCCACGGCATCGGCACCAGGTAACAGGAGAAGAGAATGCTCGCCCACATCAGGCCGATCGCGTAGACCTTGCCCTTGAGCGGAATGCCGCTGCCATCCAGATAACCGCGAATCCACGGCCCAAGCCGCGGGTGTTCGACCAGCCAATGATAGAAACGCGGCGAACTGCGGGCGAAACAGGCGGCCGCCAGCAGCAGGAAAGGTGTGGTGGGCAATACCGGCAGGAAAATCCCGATCACCCCCAACGCTACGCTCAGCCAGCCGATGGCCAGCAGCACGTAGCGCAACATCAGGGAGCGGTTGCCTATGGGGTTGTCCATAGGCAAGACCTTAGTGATGACGTGGCTTGAGAATCGCCGGTTTTTCGTCAGGTGCCTGGCACAGCAGGTACAGCGCGGTCAGGGCTTCCGGGATCTGCACGATCATGTCGTCCATCAGGTTGGCGTCTTTGGCGATGTCTTCGAACTCAGGCTGTTCGTCGAACAGACCGGAACCGACCATGATCGGCAGGAGCATTTCGCTGACTTCGTCTTCGGCGGTTTCGAACCAGGCCGCTTCGCGCAGGAACACGCCTTCCATGAAACCGATGCACCAGCCGCGCAGGTCGGAATCGTCCGGCTCTTCGCCGAGGTCGAGGTCGCAAGGCAACTCGAACTCTTCATCGGACGCCAGTTGGCGGGCGATGTGGGCCTTGAGTGCGAGCAGGGTCGATTCGATCGCTTCACGCTCGGTGTCGTCGGCGTAATGCGGCTCTTCGGCGAAGAGTGCGTCGATCCATTCACGATCGGGAACGCTTTCGGAGCAGATCGACAGCGCCGTCAGATAGCCGTGGGCGGCCACGTAGTCCAGCGCCTCGTCATGCAGCTCGTCAGCGTCGAGGAAGACTTGCAGGCGGGTTAGTTGCTCAGCGAAGGACATTAAAAGCTACCTTGGGGAATTAAACAGATGCGCGAATTCTAGGCCTTCTTGAGCATGCAGGCCAGCCGCGCGGCATATTTGCTGCCTTGGGACCTCACAAACAGCGCAATCCCTGCAGGCGTGAGCCTGCTCGCAATAGCCTCGACCGGATTGCGATTGCTGCGCAATCGAACGTGGGCAAGCCCCCTCGCCACACAAGCTCGCTGCTACAGGGTTATGCAATGTTTGTCGGCATGTGTCTTCTCAGCGGCGCCCATTGCCGGGGAGGGCTCGGGTATACTCGCGCGTTTTGTGATGCCCTGCTGGCGTCGCGGCTGAAATGTGAAGCGTCATGCAATGCGCACTTACGATTTGTCAGTGCAGCGAGCGTGGTTGTGAACCAGCCTTGCAGGGATGTTTCGGTGATTTTTGGAGTTTTTATGCTCGAACAGGCTCAACGCGTCCTCAAGGACATCTTCGGCTACGACAGTTTCCGTGGCCGCCAGGGTGCAATCATTGAGCGCGTGGCCAATGGCGGCGACGCTTTGGTGCTGATGCCTACCGGTGGCGGCAAGTCCTTGTGTTTCCAGGTCCCGGCGCTGCTGCGCGAAGGCCTCGCGGTGGTGGTGTCGCCGCTGATCGCGCTGATGGACGACCAGGTCGCCACCCTCGAAGAACTCGGCGTCGCTGCCGCTGCATTGAACTCGACCCTGAGCGCCGAACAACAGCGCGACCTCGCGGCCCGGATCAAGCGCGGCGAAGTGAAAATGCTCTATCTGGCGCCCGAGCGCCTGGTCCAGCCGCGCATGCTGGCCTTCCTGCAAAGCCTGGAAATCGCCCTGTTCGCCATCGACGAAGCGCATTGCGTGTCGCAATGGGGCCACGACTTCCGTCGCGAATACCTGCAACTGGGGCAATTGGCCGAGCTGTTCCCGAACGTCCCGCGCATCGCCCTGACCGCTACTGCCGACAAGCGCACCCGCGAAGAAATCGTCGATCGCCTGCATTTGCAGAACGCCGAGCGCTTCCTGTCGAGCTTCGACCGGCCGAACATTTTCTATCGCATCGTTCCCAAGGAGCAGCCGCGCAAGCAATTGCTCGCGTTCCTCACTGAACGGCGCAGCGACGCCGGCATCGTCTATTGCCTGTCCCGCAAGAAAGTCGACGAAGTCGCGGTGTTCCTCAGCGAACAGGGCTTCCCAGCGCTGCCGTATCACGCCGGCCTGCCCAACGAAACGCGCTCGCTGCACCAGAAACGCTTCCTCAACGAGGAAGGCCTGATCATGGTCGCCACCGTGGCGTTTGGCATGGGCATCGACAAGCCCAACGTGCGCTTCGTCGCGCACCTTGATTTGCCGAAATCGCTTGAGGCGTATTACCAGGAAACCGGGCGTGGCGGCCGCGATGGCTTGCCGGCAGATGCCTGGATGGCCTACGGCCTGCAAGACGTGGTGATGCTCAAGCAGATGCTGCAAAACTCTGAAGGCGACGAGCGGCACAAACGCCTGGAGCAGCACAAACTCGACGCCATGTTGTCGCTTTGCGAAGAAACCCGCTGCCGCCGCCAGACGCTGCTGGCGTACTTCGACGAAGACATGCCGGAGCCGTGCGGCCATTGCGACAACTGCGTCGATGGCGTGCAGACCTGGGACGCCACCGAGCCCGCGCGTCAGGCGCTTTCGGCGATTTACCGGACCGGACAGCGTTACGGCGTCGGCCATTTGGTCGATGTCTTGCTCGGCAAGGACAACGAAAAAGTCCGCAGTTTCGGCCATCAGCATTTGTCGGTCTACGGGGTCGGCAAGGCCATGGGCGAGAGCGAATGGCGCTCGCTGTTCCGCCAGCTTGTCGCCCGTGGTCTGGCTGACATCGACCTCGAAGGCTACGGCGGCCTGCGCCTGAGCGACAGTTGCCGGCCGTTGCTCAAGGGCGAAGTGACCCTGGAACTGCGCCGCGATCTGAAGCCGCAGACTACCGCGAAAAGCAGCAAGAGCCAGGCCAGCCAACTGGTCCGTGGCGAAGAGCGCGAACAGTGGGAAGCGTTGCGAGCCCTGCGCCGCAAACTCGCCGAAGAACATGGCGTGCCGCCATACGTCATTTTCCCCGACTCGACCTTGCTCGAAATGCTCCGCAGCCAGCCGACCTCGCTGGCGGAAATGGCCACGGTCAGCGGCGTCGGCGCGCGCAAGCTCGAGCGTTACGGCGAAGCCTTCCTCGAAGTGCTCGGCGGTCAGGTCGAGGCACCGAAAGTGGTCGCCGATGTTCGCCACGAGCTGATCACCCTGGCCCGCGCCGGCATGACGCCGCTGCAGATCGCCGGCCAACTGCAATGCTCGGAAAAGAATGTCTACACCATGCTGGCCGAGGCGATCGGCAAGCAGCAGTTGTCGCTGGAACAAGCGCTGGACCTGCCGGAAGAGCTGATGGGCGAAATCCAGGACGCGTTTCTCGACGGCGAAGGCGAGTTGCCGGCCGTGACGGAAATTGCCGCGTTATTCGCTGGTCGCGTGCCGGAAGGTGTTTTGTATTGCGTGCGAGCAGCGCTGCAATCCGAATTCGAGATTTGAAGTTTGAGATTTAAGTGACCGGGCGCACTGATGTAACGATTCACTACGGAGCAAGCCTTGCCTATAGCTAAAGGTCATGCTTAGCTGACTAATAATTAGTTTTTCTCTATTTCAGTCTAATCATGAGTTTTTTATGCCGTTAACTGATCAACATCGCTTTGGCATGCAATTGGCCCAGATGTCTCGCGGCTGGCGCGCCGAACTGGACCGCCGACTGGCTGGCCTGGGATTGTCCCAGGCGCGTTGGCTGGTGCTGCTGCACCTCGCACGCTTTGAAGACGCGCCGACTCAGCGCGAACTGGCGCAAAGCGTCGGCGTCGAAGGCCCGACCCTTGCCCGATTGCTCGATAGCCTGGAAACCCAGGGTCTGGTGCAGCGCCAATCGGTACTCGAAGACCGCCGCGCGAAGAAGATCGTCCTCTGCGCACCGGCCCGGCCGTTGATCGAACAAATCGAAACCATCGCCACACAGTTGCGCCGTGAGTTGTTCGAAGGCGTCGACGAGGCGGATTTAAAGGTCTGCATGCGCGTCCACGGGCACATTCTGGGCAACCTCGAAAAGTCTTGAGGTAAAACCTTCCGCCGACTTTTTGAGATACCCCGTTGGGCAGACTATAAAGAACTACTAGGCGATATCGTGTTCGTACCGGATGTGCGAACGCGTACGGTTGGTTCTGCTTAATCTAAGGGATGCTCATGCTCGAAAGTTGGCGCGTGGTTTTGCGGTGTTGCAGCCGTCTGCTTCTGGTCGGCGCTGCAATCAGCTACTCGGCATTGGCGCCGGCCCTGGGGTTGGGTGAGATCACGCTGCATTCAGCGTTGAACCAGCCGTTCAGCGCCGATATCACTTTGATCGATGCGGGCGGTCTGGCCGAAAGCGATCTGTCGGTCAGCCTCGCGACGGCCGACGAATTCGGTCGAGCGGGCGTTGAACGGGTTTTTTTCCTCAACAACCTCAAGTTCAAACCGATCCTGCGCGGCAATCGCACGATCATCCGCGTCACCTCCAGCAAACCGGTCAACGAACCTTTTCTGAATTTCCTTGTGCAGCTCAATCAGCCCAACGGCCGTTTGCTGCGCGAATACACGGTGCTGATCGATCCACCGGGTTCACCGGGTATCGTTCCGGCGACTGATGAACCGCCCGCCGACGAACCGACTTCGGGTTTCCCCCGCGTCGAACCCGCCGTGGCGCCGACTCAAGCTGCGCAAGGCAAGCGTCCAGCGCAATCCGCTGCGGCGCCCCAACCTGCCGCCGCAGCGGCCAATGAAGCGATGGCCGAACAATTGGCCGCCAGCGTCCTGCAGAACCAGCAACTGCAAAAAACCATTGATGAACTGAACGCCAGGCTGAAAACCCAGGAAGAGCAGATTGCCGACCAGCGTAAGCAGGTCAGCGACTTGCAGACTCAGCTCGCTGAAGTCGCGCAAAAACCTGTCGCCGCGCCGATCCCCGTGGCGCCCGCGCCGGTCGCGGTCGAACCCTCTGAAGCGCCCAATTGGCTGCTGATCGCCGCGTTGCTGGCGCTGATTCTGCTGCTGGCATTGGCCGCGTGGTTGCGCCGCCGGCGCCAGCCATCAGTCACCGAACCTTTAGCGGTTGCGCAGGCTGAGGTCGAGCCCGAGCATGATCTTCATCCGCAACCGATCAGTATCCCTTCGGACCACGGCCACCACGAAGACGCGCCCGTCGGCGATGTGATGGAAGGCGTGGGGATTTACCTGGCTTACGGGCGTTTTACCGAGGCCGCGAACCTGTTGCGCGAAGCGCTGGCCAAGGATCCGCAACGCAGCGATCTGGCGTTGCACCTGCTGGAGGTGCTGGGCAAACAGGGCGATGTGGCGGCGTATGACGCGCAGGAAAGTAGCCTGCGCGACGCCGGGTATGATC
>NZ_MKGS01000183.1:0-29940 GCF_002836905.1 Pseudomonas sp. 43NM1
CGCCCGCCCGGCGAGCTTGCGCGCACGGAAAGCACATCAGCATTGTTCCTCGATGTTTTTAGTGTTGCGCGTTCTGTGCACTAAAGTGCCAATGTAAGGACGCGAACTTGTTCGACTTGTTGGCGTCAGAAACAGATCGCGAAATAGTGCTCGCCGGCAATACTCTAATTACCGGTAAAAGTTGCGAGTAACAAAATCATCACACACCACGAACCACTTTTAACTCTCGGGAGATAGTGTTCTTCGAATCGATGGCTATAATGCACCTCAGTGGCAGCGCGGCGTCTTAATTGCCAAGCCCGCCACCCGGAGCGCGATGTCCCATCGCCGCCGCCCGCAGCCAGCGCCGGAAGCAACCTTGCAGGTTTATCCAACGCGCTCGCTGAAACAGGACTCTGAAGCTACGTCAGCTGTTTTTTATCTGGTGCCGTGGCCGCCTGCAACATGGAACTGTTGATCATTGTGTCGTGCACAAGTCGATGCCTTTTCGGGCATTGTCCTTTCGGCGAACGTGGTCAATTAATTTGATGCAGTGCGTTTCACCAGAATTTATCTCAACTCAAACAGGTAGCACTGTGACGAAAGACGAACTGCGCGCGGAACTTGAGCGCCAGGAACAACGTTACAAGGAAGTTTACGGCGGGGAAGTCACCACCTACGCCGCCCAGCCCGAACCGGAACGCAAACCCTGGCGTAAACGCGCCACCGTTCAGGACCAGGCTTTTTCCCAGGAACTGCAGAAGATGGAAAAGGAACTCAAAGCCGAGGAGCCTTGACCGGCCCGGCCTGAATCCTTCAAGGGTCTGCGTCTGCACCGGCTAAAAGCGCGGTGTTGCGACGATGCCTCACGCGCCCGTTACCCACGGGCAGCGGCCACCTCACCCAACGGATGAGGCAAATGGCGCATGTCTGACCCTCTTCGCAGATATTTCATACATCTATTTCAGCGCCTCGCATTCGCGCGCCGCACGCCCGTGCCCGAAACATTTTTCAATAAAATCAAAGCATTGCAAAACCCGGTAGAAACCTGGGGATAAGGCCTCTGCCCGCATCTAATTCGTTGAAGAATGTTACCGACGAGCAGCTAGTGCATCGATTTCCACACTTTTCTGGCATAATCGCGCCCCCTTACGACCGGGTCAGAAAACCTTCATGATCGATTTATTCAGCGGACTGGATGCTTGGGTGCTTGTGAGCCTCTTGCTCGCCCTGGCCTTTGTCCTCGCCTTCGAGTTCATCAACGGCTTTCATGACACTGCTAACGCGGTGGCCACCGTTATCTACACCAAAGCCATGCCGCCTCATCTGGCGGTGTTCTTTTCCGGTGTGTTCAACTTTCTCGGCGTTTTGCTGGGCGGTGTTGGCGTGGCGTATGCCATCGTCCACTTGCTGCCGGTAGAGCTGCTGATCAATGTGAACACCGGACACGGACTGGCCATGGTCTTCTCGTTGCTCGCCGCCGCGATCACCTGGAACCTGGGCACCTGGTACTTCGGGATCCCGGCTTCGAGCTCGCACACCTTGATCGGTTCGATCCTTGGTGTCGGCCTGGCCAACGCGTTGATCAACGACATTCCGTTGGCCGATGGCGTGAACTGGCAGAAAGCGATCGATATCGGCGCCTCGCTGGTGTTCTCGCCAATGGCCGGCTTCCTCGTTGCCGCGCTGGTGCTGATCGGCCTTAAATGGTGGCGCCCGCTGTCGAAGATGCACAAGACCCCGGACCAGCGCCGCAAGCTCGACGACAAAAAGCACCCGCCGTTCTGGAATCGCCTGGTTTTGGTGATTTCGGCAATGGCCGTGAGCTTCGTGCACGGCTCCAACGATGGTCAGAAAGGCATCGGCCTGATCATGTTGGTACTGATCGGTATCGTGCCGGCGCAGTTCGTTCTCGACCTCGGCAGCACCACCTACCAGATCGAGCGGACTCGCGACGCGACGCTGCACTTGAGCCAGTTCTACAAGCGCAATGGTGACACCCTGGGCGAGTTCCTGGCGCTGGGCAAAAGTGTTGAAGGCGATCTGCCGGAGAAATTCCGCTGCAACCCGCAACAGACCGAACCGACCATCAGCGCCCTGCTCGACACCCTTAAAGGTGTTGCCGATTACCACTCGCTGACCGCAGAAAGCCGCATCGAAGTGCGTCGCTACCTGCTCTGCCTGGATGACACGGCACGTAAAGTCGCCAAGCTGCCAGGCCTGCAATCGCGTGAAAAGGCTGACCTCGACAAGCTGCGCAAAGACCTGACCACCACCACTGAATACGCGCCGTTCTGGGTGATTCTGGCGGTTGCCCTGGCTCTGGGCCTGGGCACCATGGTTGGCTGGAAACGCGTAGTGCTGACCATTGGCGAGAAGATCGGCAAGCAAGGCATGACGTACGCTCAAGGCATGTCGGCGCAGATCACCACAGCGTGCATGATTGGCTTGGCCAACATCTTCAGCCTGCCGGTTTCCACCACCCACGTATTGTCGTCGGGTGTGGCCGGGACCATGGTCGCGAACAAAAGCGGCCTGCAGGGCGGCACCGTGAAAACTATCCTGCTGGCGTGGGTCCTGACCCTGCCGGCCACTGTCGGACTGTCGGCCGGCCTGTTCTGGCTGGCGTCGAAGGCGCTGGGTAGCTGATCGATCGCTGCATCGAAAAAGGCGCGTTCCGCAAGGTTCGCGCCTTTTTCATGTCTGCTGCTTTTCGCGAATGCCCAACGGTAGGAGCGAGGCTTGCCCGCGAAGGCGGTGTGTCAGGCAACATCAATGTTGGATGTTCCGCCGCTTTCGCGGGCAAGCCTCGCTCCTACAGGGGGCTGGTGTTTTTTCAGGCAAAAAAAAGGGCAACCGAAGTTGCCCAAAATGCCTTGCGTGCTCATTGCTCTGGAAAGAACTACGGTTTGCGCTTGTGCGAATCCTTCCAGATGAAATATCCAAACCCTGCAAAAAACAGAACCATGAGGCCGACTGTCAGCACTCCGGCGATCACCACGTTATCGAAAAACATGACTGGCCTCCTGCACTTGCCCTGTTGCGATAGGGCTAAGTTAACCAATAAGGCAGGAGAGAAAATTGACCGGGATCAATGTCGCCCGAGACTGGGCGTAAAGGAGGGGAAATAACTGACCTGCATCAAGCGATGCAGGGTGCTTCAACGCTTTTTCGGTTTGTTTTTCGACTTTTTCTCGGTTTTGCCCGACTTCTTGGCTTTGCCTAGCGGCATGGCCTGCTCGAATGCCTGGCGGACTTCATTCAGGCGCTTGTCGTTGAGGTCGTGCACACGCTTGGCGCGTTCGGCACCGAGGTCGATCAGTTTGTCTTCTTGGCTCATGGTTCAGTGCATCGCTGGAAAGAGTTCGGTCGGATTGCGCCAATAATGCGGTCTGGCGACCGCGCTGACCAGTCAGCCGTCAATTTCCGCCGCGACAGCTCTCAAAGACAGTCCTCAAAAACAGTCCTCAAAGCAGCCTGACCAACCTCAGATCTGAATATCGACCCAAAGCCCCTGGCGCGGCTCGTCTTCGACCAGTGCGACGACCGGTACGGTGTTGTCGGCGTTGAGCACGTCACCGGGAACCGCCAGATGCACTTGCGGATCTTCATCGGCTTCCTGACGGCGGCGATCCTGCTCCTGGCGGCGACGCTGTTCTTCGCGCAGCAGCAGGGCGGCCTCTTCCGGGTCACGGCTTTGCAGGTCGATCGTGCTTTCGCTGGAGCTTTCCTGCACCGGCACAACCGGCGGAATGTCCGGGCGCTGGCGGATCGGGTCCAGTTGCGCGGTGACCGGCACGGCACTCAAGGGGAGCATCGGTTGCAGCATAGTTATTAGTCTCCTGTCTTCAGGCTGTCGGCGGCGCGGCGGGCGACTTGAGCCATCGGTCGCCAAGTTGTGAACCAGCGCACACACGTAACGCGATGTTTTATCCGACAACGTAGAACTCAAGCGTTCCCAAAGATCGAAAAATCAGTGCCCTCGCCCGCGCCGATGTCAGTAATCCTTTGGCCCTGAAGGCTCATTCCGTTAAGATAGCCCGCTTTTTCAAGGTGGGAGTCAGGCAGCATGGCGCAGCAGTATCAACCGGGGCAACGCTGGATTAGTGACAGCGAAGCCGAGCTGGGTTTGGGCACCGTTCTGGCACAGGACGGCCGCTTGTTGACCGTGCTCTATCCGGCCACTGGCGACACTCGTCAGTACGCGCTACGGAATGCGCCCCTCACACGTGTGCGGTTTTCCCCGGGTGACTCGATCACTCACTTCGAAGGCTGGAAACTGACCGTACAGCAAGTCGACGACGTCGATGGCCTGCTGGTCTACCACGGCCTCAACGCGCAGAACGAAGTGGTCACGCTGCCGGAAACCCAACTGTCGAACTTCATTCAGTTCCGTCTGGCCAGCGACCGCCTGTTCGCCGGGCAGATCGACCCGCTGGCCTGGTTCTCCCTGCGTTATCACACTCTGGAACACACCAGCCGCCAATTGCAGTCGTCCCTCTGGGGCCTGGGCGGCGTGCGGGCGCAGCCGATCGCGCACCAGTTGCACATTGCCCGTGAAGTTGCTGACCGTATCGCGCCACGGGTTTTGCTGGCAGACGAAGTGGGCCTGGGTAAAACCATCGAAGCCGGTCTGGTGATCCACCGCCAACTGCTCTCGGGCCGCGCCAACCGCGTATTGATACTGGTGCCGGAAAACCTTCAGCACCAGTGGCTGGTCGAGATGCGCCGCCGCTTCAACCTGCAAGTCGCGTTGTTCGACGAAGAACGCTTTATCGAAAGCGATGCCGCCAACCCGTTCGAAGACACCCAGCTTGCTCTGGTTGCGCTGGAATGGCTGGTGGACGACGAGAAGGCCCAGGACGCGCTGTTTGCTGCCGGTTGGGACCTGCTGGTGGTCGATGAAGCGCACCACTTGGTCTGGCACGAAGAGAAAGCCAGCCAGGAATACACCTTGGTCGAGCAACTGGCCGAAGTCATTCCCGGCGTGCTGTTGCTGACCGCGACCCCGGAACAATTGGGTCAGGACAGCCACTTCGCGCGTCTGCGCCTGCTCGATCCAAACCGTTTCCACGACCTGCACGCCTTCCGCGCCGAGAGCGAAAACTATCGCCCGGTGGCCGAAGCGGTGCAGGAGCTGTTGGACAAGGGTCGCCTGTCGCCAAAAGCGCACAAGACCATCCACGGTTTCCTCGGCAACGAGGGCGAAGCGCTGCTGACGGCGGTCAATGATGGCGACGTCGAAGCCAGCGCCCGTCTGGTCCGCGAACTGCTCGACCGTCACGGCACCGGCCGCGTGCTGTTCCGCAACACCCGCGCCGCCGTGCAGGGTTTCCCGGAGCGCAAACTGCACCCGTACCCGCTGCCATGCCCTGACGAATACCTCGAATTGCCGCTGGGCGAGCACGCCGAGTTGTACCCGGAAGTCAGCTTCCAGGCGCTGCCGGATGCCAACGAAGAAGAACGCTGGTGGAAATTCGACCCACGCGTCGAATGGCTGATCGACACGCTGAAGATGCTCAAGCGCACCAAAGTGCTGGTGATCTGCGCCCACGCCGAAACCGCCATGGACCTGGAGGACGCGCTGCGCGTGCGCTCCGGCATTCCGGCCACGGTGTTCCATGAAGGCATGAACATTCTCGAACGTGACCGCGCCGCCGCTTACTTCGCCGACGAAGAGTTTGGCGCGCAAGTGCTGATCTGCTCGGAAATCGGCAGTGAAGGTCGCAACTTCCAGTTCTCGCACCACTTGGTGCTGTTCGATCTGCCGTCGCACCCGGATTTGCTGGAGCAGCGCATCGGTCGTCTCGACCGGATCGGCCAGAAACACATCATCGAATTGCACGTGCCGTACCTCGAAACCAGCCCGCAAGAGCGGCTGTTCCAGTGGTATCACGAAGCGCTCAACGCGTTCCTCAACACTTGCCCGACCGGCAATGCCTTGCAGCATCAGTTCGGAGCGCGCCTGCTGCCGCTGCTGGAAAATGCTGACGATGGCGAGTGGCAAGCGCTGATCGACGAGGCCCGCGCCGAGCGTGAACGCCTCGAAGCCGAGCTGCACACTGGCCGCGACCGCTTGCTGGAACTCAATTCCGGCGGTTCGGGTGAAGGCGATCAGCTGGTCGAGGACATCCTTGAGCAAGACGATCAGTTTGCCCTGCCGATTTACATGGAAACCCTGTTCGACGCGTTCGGCATCGACAGCGAAGACCATTCGGAAAACGCCCTGATCCTGAAGCCGAGCGAAAAAATGCTCGATGCCAGTTTCCCGCTCGGCGACGACGAAGGCGTGACCATCACGTACGACCGCAACCAGGCACTGTCTCGTGAAGACATGCAGTTCATCACCTGGGAACACCCGATGGTGCAGGGCGGCATGGACTTGGTGTTGTCCGGTTCGATGGGCAACACCGCCGTCGCGCTGATCAAGAACAAGGCGCTGAAACCGGGCACCGTGTTGCTCGAACTGCTTTACGTCAGCGAAGTGGTTGCGCCGCGTTCGTTGCAATTGGGCCGTTACCTGCCGCCGGCGGCGTTGCGTTGCTTGCTGGACGCCAATGGCAATGATTTGTCCGGGCGTGTGTCGTTTGAAACGCTGAACGATCAACTGGAAAGCGTGCCACGCGCCAGCGCCAACAAATTTATCCAGGCGCAACGCGATCAATTGACGCCGCGAATCAATGCCGGCGAAGAGAAGATTGCCCCGCGTCACGCCGAACGTGTGGCTGAGGCGCAGCGCCGATTGGCTGCGGACACGGATGAAGAACTGGCGCGCCTGACCGCGTTGCAAGCGGTCAACCCGACCGTGCGCGACAGCGAACTGGTGGCCCTGCGCAATCAGCGCGAGCAAGGCCTGGCGATGCTCGACAAGGCTGCGCTGCGACTGGAAGCGATTCGGGTGCTGGTCGCGGGCTAAGTCCCCTGCTCCACCTCGCAAAATCAAAAGGCCCGCAGCGATGCGGGCCTTTTTTTTATCTACCGGTCATCCCCTGTGGGAGCGAGCTTGCTCGCGATGGCGATTAGGCAGTCACCGCAGTAACTTGTGGCTCAACAACAGCCACCAACCCATCCTTCATCCGCTGCGCATCGCGCACGAAACACCGCGACGCCATGAACAGAAACACCATGGTGAAAAACAGCGCCACCGGGATCAGGTACATCGCGTCGTGCAGGCCGACCGCCTTGAACGCTTCGGTCATCTGCTCGGCGCCCGCCGCGAGCATCGCCGTGTGGGCGAAGTGATCGGACAATCCGCCGACCACCACTGGCCCCAAACCGCCGCCAAGCAAATACAGACCGGCAAAAAACAGTGCCATCGCCGTCGCCCGCAAGCGCGGTTCGACCACGTCCTGGATCGCCGTGTAAACGCAGGTGTAGAAGTTGTACGCAAACAACCAGCCCAGACTGAACACCGCGACGAACATCCCAATCTCAATCCGCCCCGCGTGCAGCGCCCACGCCGTGCACACGGTCGAGATGATCAGGCTGAACGCGGCAAACAGCAGCCGTCCATTCGCTACCCGCTGGTGAATCTTGTCGGCAACAAACCCGCCCAAGGTCAAACCGAACAACCCGGTCACCCCGACAATCACCCCGGTCGCCACCGCCGCTTCGTGCAAAGGCATCAAAAAGTAGCGCTGCAACATCGGCACCAGAAACGAGTTGCACGCATAGGTCGCGAAGTTGAAGCACAGCCCCGCCAGCACCAGCCACAGGAAGGTCGGCACCGCCAGCACGCGGCGAATCGGCCGATCTACGCGTTCCTGCGAAACCTGCACGCTTTCCGCCGCTCCGCGCTTGGGTTCCTTGATGAAGAACATGAACACCGCGAGCACCAACCCCGGCACCGCAGCGATGAAAAACGGCGCGCGCCAACTGTCGAAGGTCTTGACCATCCAGCCGATGGTGAAAAACGCCAGCAGCAGCCCCAATGGCAGCCCAAGCATGAAAATCCCCATCGCCCGCGCACGACGGTGGGCGGGGAACAGATCGCCGATCAGCGAATTGGCGGCTGGCGCGTAGCTGGCTTCGCCGATGCCGACGCCCATGCGCACCAGCAAAAACGTCCAGAAACTGCCGACCAGACCGTTAACCGCCGTCAGCCCGCTCCACGCCGCCAGGCCCCAGCCCATCAGTTTGGCGCGCGAGCCGGTGTCCGCCATGCGCCCTAGCGGCAGGCCGGCGATTGCGTAAACGATAGTGAATGCAGTGCCGATGATCCCCAGCTGAAAGTCGCTGAGGTGCCATTCCATGCGGATTGGCTCGATGATGATCGCCGGAATGGTCCGATCGAAGAAGTTGAACAGGTTGGCCAGGAACAGCAAAAACAGAATGCGCCAGGCATTCGCCGCTTGGGTCGAGTTCTGCATGGGGTCCGTCTCTTTTATTGTTATGAAGGCGTAGCTGCCCCCGGAGTCTGCAATCTAGTCAGGCGCGCGCGGCGTGTCTGTCATCATTCGCCAGCCTGATATCGGCCCATGCCACACCGCCACCCTGTAGGAGCCGAGCTTGCTCGCGATAGCGGTCGATCAGCCGCCATGCCCGTTGACTGGCATACCGTTTTCGCGAGCAAGCTCAGCTCCTACAAGTCGGTGCCGTTAGCGCGGATCGCTATTAATCCCATATCAAAATCATTGACCTCACCGTGCCACTACGGCTTGAACTATGTACATGGCCTCTATACTCCAATGCATTCGCCAACGCCTGTGGCGCTGGCCAGGATGACTCGTGAATGGGGCGTGCTAATGGAGTGGCTTGGTTTGCAGTTCCTTACCGAGCTGCCGGAACGTGGTCAGGTGATTCTCGACTGCACGCACAACCCGTTTCTGGTGTTGCTCGCCTATGTGGTGGCGTGCGCGGCCGGTTTTGCCACGCTGGACATGACCGAGCGCGTTGGCCATGTCGAAAAACCGGGCTCGCAACGACTCTGGCGGTGGGTGGGTGCCGGGTGCCTGGCGGGCGGCATCTGGGCCATGCATTTCATCAGCATGCTCGCGTTCCAGGTACCGATTGAAGTCAATTACCAACTGCCGATCACCCTGCTCTCGCTGGTCTTCGCGCTGACGGCGTCGTGGCTGGCGATGCACACGCTCAGCCATCCTCACGTGACATTCTGGCAACTGGTGCGCGCGGCGGTGTGGATCGGCCTCGGCATCGCGACCATGCATTACATCGGCATGGCCGCGATGCGCTCGGCGGCCACGCCTTATTACGACCCGACGCTGTTCGTGTTGTCGATTGTCATCGCCATCGGTGCCAGCCTCGCCGCGCTGCTGATTTCCAGCCATCTGCGCGATGGCAGCGGGATGTTTCATCAGTTGCTCAAATACACCGCCAGCCTGGTGCTCGGCGCCGGCATCGTCAGCATGCATTTCACCGGCATGGCGGCACTGACCCTGGTGCTGCCCGTCGGCAATCTGCCGACGCTGCCCGGCGAGAACAATCATCTGCAACTCGGGCTGACCGTGGCGATCATCACGTTGCTGATCATCGGCAGTTGCATCAGCGCGGCGCTGGCCGACAAGAAACTGCAAAACAAGGAATTCGACCTTCGCCGGGTCAACGCCCTGCTCAGCCAACTCGATCAGGCGCGCGTGTCGTTGCAACAAGTGGCCAATTACGACGCCCTGACCAACCTGCTCAACCGTCGCGGCTTCAACCACATCTTTGCCGAGAAACTCAACGAGAAAACCCAGGACGGCGGTTGGCTCGCGGTGATTTTCCTCGACATCGACCACTTCAAACGCATCAACGACAGCCTCGGCCACGACGCCGGTGACGCGCTGCTCAAAGTCCTCGCCCAGCACATCAAGGGCTCGGTGCGCAGCCATGAAGACGTGGTCGCGCGGTTTGGTGGCGACGAGTTCTGCCTGCTCATCAGCCTGCGTGATCGCGAGGAAGCGCGGCACATGGCCCAGCGCATCATGCTGAAAATGAAGGAGCCGATCGAGCTGTCGGGGCGGCGCATGGTGATGACCACCAGCATTGGTATCAGCCTGTTTCCCGAGGACGGCAAGACCTGCGAAGAACTGCTGAAAAACGCCGATCTGGCGCTCTATCAATCCAAGGGCAGCGGTCGCAACAGCCTGCATTTCTTCAGCCCCAACCTGCGGACCCGGGCAACGATGGAGCTGCAACTGGAAGAGGAATTGCGCCACGCCTTGCGCGAAGATTCGGGGTTGCTGCTGTATTACCAACCGATCTACGACCTGAAAAACGCCAAGGTCACCAAACTTGAAGCGCTGGTGCGCTGGCAACATCCGATTCACGGACTGTTGGCGCCGGACCGTTTTATCGCCATCGCCGAGGCCAATGGCTTGATCGCCGAACTGGACAATTGGGTGCTGCGCAGGGCCTGCGCGGACTTGGGCGAATTGTCCCGGCATGGCTGCGAGGAGTTGAAGATCGCGGTCAACTGCTCACCGCTGAACCTGACGCGCGAAGAGCTGGCGAATGAAATCGAACAGATCCTCCACGTCACTGGCGTGGCCCCCGAGCGCCTTGAACTGGAGGTCACGGAAAATGCGCTGATGGGCAATATCGCCAACAGCCTGGTGCTGCTGCGGCAGATCCGTGCGCTCGGCGTCTCGTTGTCGATCGACGACTTTGGCACTGGTTATTCATCGCTGGCCTACCTCAAGCGCCTGCCGCTGAACACGCTGAAAATCGATCGCTCGTTTATTCAGGACATCCCCAAGGCAACCCAGGACATGGAGATCGTCCAGGCGATCATCGTCATGGCGCACACCCTGCATTTGCAGGTGGTCACCGAAGGCGTCGAGACGCTGGAGCAATACCAGTTTCTCGAACGCCACGGCTGTGACTTCGTCCAGGGTTACCTGTTGAGTCGCCCGGTGCCGCTGGAGGAAATCCGTTCGGTGCTCGACGAAATCAACCGGCGCCAGCACGCGCACATGGTCACTGCGCTGAATCTGGCGCGCGGTACAACTGCACTAGCGTCGACGGATCCTTTTCCAAAAAGCCCTGGCCCCCATGCAGGCGCATCAGTTGTGCGGCCAATCCGCTGATCGGCGTGGCCGAGCCTTGCTCGCGAGAAAATTTAACCGCTGTGTCGAGATCCTTGAGCAAGGTGCGCACGTGCCATTTCACCGGTTCGAAACGGCTCTCGGCCATTTGCGGCGCGAGGATCTGCAGCGGTCGGGAATCGGCAAAGCCACCGGCCAAGGCTTCGGCGATCAGGCTGGCATCGACACCCGAACGCTCGGCCAGCGCCACCACTTCAGCAATCACCAGCGCATTGCAGGCAACGATCATCTGATTGCAGGCCTTGGTCACCTGACCGGCGCCGACGTCGCCCATGTGCGTGACGCGTTGGCCGAGGGTGAGCAATACAGGCCTGACCCGTTCAAGGTCCGCCGCCGCGCCGCCGACCATGATCGCCAGGCTGCCCGCCTCGGCGCCGACCACGCCACCGGAAACCGGCGCGTCGAGCCAGCGCATGCCGGTCTGGCTGAACAGCGCAGCGGACATTTCCCGGGTGGCGGTCGGTTCGAGGCTGGAAAAATCCACCAGCAACTGAGGACTTTTCCCACCTTCAGCGACGCCGTTCGGGCCGAACACCACTTCGCGCACCACCGCCGTGTCCGCCAGGCACAGCATCACCACGTCGGCGTGCGCGCACAGCTCAGCCGGTGTCGCGACTAGCCGTGCGCCCGCGGCCACCAGCGCCGCGCATTTGGCCGGGTTGCGATTCCACACCGTCAGCGGATAGCCCGCCGCCAATAAACGCTGGCACATCGGCAGGCCCATCAAGCCGATTCCGGCGAACCCGAGCGAAGGTAAAGTGGCAGCCATCTGTGGCTCCTTTTTATTGTTTTGCCCAACATTCAGAAACAATTAATCAGCCGTTAGCAGGCTCACTAAACTGTTCCCGTTACGTTTACGTCACCCTCGCCAAGAGCCTTCTGTGGCCTTTCTCCACGGCAAGGTGCCATCACGCTACTCGGCTACACACTTTTAGTCGGCCGAGAGGCGCACTGGTTTGGTGCGAGCGTTCAACCGTTCGCCCTTTCCTGGATCAGAATCCACGGCGAAACCACCACTGCCCACAGCTCCGGATCGCGCTCGAAAAGATCCAGCGCCCGCGTTTCAGAGAGCTTGGCGAGGCTGTCGTCAGCCAGCCAGGCAGCGACTTTCTCGCCGTCATCGGTGGCCACGGCCTCGGCGGCAGCGATCAAATCCAGGCTTGGGTCGACCCACAATAGGGCACCCTTGGCGAAGAACGGTTCGAGTTCTTTCCACGTAATAGATGCGGTCTCACCAAGCAGCTTGGCATAGAGGGTGCTAGGTTCTTCAGTCATGGGCCCTGTCCGGAAAAGAAATCGACGCGAATGATAACGTCGGTGGTCCGGCAGACAAACCCGGATGCAATTGATTGACCGAATGAAAAGTGCAGGAAAGCCAAGGATTGCTGGATATCAGCCTGAACCCCCGCCGCGATTCTGTATTTTTCTTTCAAAAAAGCGACACCCTCAGGATTTGCCCCATGGCGCCAGCTTCCCAGGCTGACAATCGGCGCTCTACACTGTACCGGTACAGTTGCCGGGGGCATTTTCCGGAGGATATCGAAGATATCTGACCCGGTTCTGCTGCTACGGCGCCAGGACTATAAAAACTACAACAGTAAGAGTGGAGCACTATGACTAAGGCTACTAAGCAGATTTCCAAACTGTTTGCCGCTATGGTTCTGGCCGGGGTTGCCAGCCATTCGTTCGCAGCTGACACCATCAAAATCGGTATTGCCGGCCCTAAAACCGGCCCTGTTGCCCAATACGGCGACATGCAGTTCAGTGGCGCAAGAATGGCCATCGAGCAGATCAACGCCAAGGGCGGCGTCGACGGCAAGAAGCTCGAAGCTGTTGAATACGACGATGCCTGTGATCCGAAACAAGCGGTAGCGGTCGCCAACAAAGTCGTCAACGACGGCGTCAAGTTCGTGGTCGGTCACCTGTGCTCCAGCTCCACTCAACCGGCTTCGGACATCTACGAAGACGAAGGCGTGATCATGATCACCCCGGCTGCCACCAGCCCGGACATCACTTCCCGTGGTTACAAAATGATCTTCCGTACTATCGGTCTGGACAGCGCCCAGGGCCCTGCCGCCGGTAACTACATCGCTGATCACGTCAAACCGAAAATCGTTGCTGTGTTGCACGACAAACAGCAATACGGTGAAGGCATCGCTACCGCGGTCAAACAGACTCTCGAGAAGAAAGGCACCAAGGTTGCCGTGTTCGAAGGCATCAATGCCGGCGACAAAGACTTCTCCTCGATGATCGCCAAACTCAAGCAAGCCAACGTCGACTTCGTTTACTACGGCGGCTACCACCCGGAGCTGGGCCTGATCCTGCGTCAAGCACAGGAAAAAGGCCTGAAAGCCAAGTTCATGGGTCCGGAAGGCGTGGGTAACGACTCGATTTCGCAGATCGCCAAAGACGCTTCCGAAGGTCTGCTGGTAACCCTGCCGAAATCCTTCGACCAGGATCCGGCCAACATCGCCCTGGCTGATGCGTTCAAAGCGAAGAAAGAAGACCCAAGCGGTCCGTTCGTGTTCCCGTCCTACTCGGCTGTTGAAGTCATCGCCGGCGCCATCACTACCGCCAAAAGCGAAGACACCGCGAAAGTGGCTGAAGCCATCCACGCCGGTACCTTCAAGACCCCGACTGGCGACCTGAGCTTCGACGCGAAAGGCGACCTGAAGGACTTCAAATTTGTGGTTTACGAGTGGCACTTCGGCAAACCAAAAACTGAAGCTTCGCCTCAGTAAGGCCTTGCCTGACTGACTGCCCACAAAGCCCACGGCGTGCCGTGGGCTTTGTTTTACGAACGTATTGGGCCGCGCTGGCGTGATCCGCCAGTCTCCCCACCTGAAAATCTCAAAACCGTCATCAGCGGTTCGCTGGCAAACCTCGATTTCGAAGTGGATGCAGATCCACGGGGCTCGAGCGGGAAAATGACTCCACCAGTGAAATGCGTATCAGGTTTTTAGGAGCGCTGTAATGCCTGACATCTATCACTTCTTCCAGCAGCTGGTTAACGGCCTGACCGTCGGCAGCACGTATGCCTTGATCGCCATCGGCTATACGATGGTCTACGGCATCATTGGAATGATCAACTTCGCCCACGGCGAGGTGTACATGATCGGTTCCTACGTGGCCTTCATCGCCATCGCCGGGCTGGCCATGATGGGACTCGACAGTGTCCCGCTCTTGATGACCGCAGGTTTTATCGCGAGCATCGTCGTCTGCAGTGCCTACGGCTACAGCATCGAACGGGTTGCCTATCGCCCCTTGCGTGGCAGCAACCGTCTGATTCCGCTGATTTCGGCCATCGGCATGTCGATCTTCCTGCAGAACACCGTTCTGCTGGCGCAAGACTCCAAGGACAAATCCATCCCCAACCTGATCCCCGGCAATCTCTCGTTCGGGCCAGGTGGCGCACATGAAGTGCTGATTTCCTACATGCAAATCGTGGTGTTCGTGGTGACTCTGGTCGCCATGCTCGGCCTGACGCTGTTCATCTCCCGCTCTCGCCTGGGTCGCGCATGCCGTGCCTGTGCCGAAGACATCAAGATGGCCAACCTGCTGGGCATCAACACCAACAACATCATCGCCCTGACCTTCGTCATCGGTGCTGCGCTGGCGGCCGTTGCGGCCGTGCTGCTGAGCATGCAATACGGCGTGATCAACCCGAACGCCGGTTTCCTCGTCGGCCTCAAAGCCTTCACCGCTGCGGTACTCGGCGGCATCGGCAGCATCCCCGGCGCCATGCTCGGCGGGTTGGTGCTTGGGGTGGCGGAAGCCTTTGGCGCCGATATCTTCGGCGACCAATACAAGGACGTCGTGGCATTCGGCTTGTTGGTTCTGGTTCTGTTGTTCCGGCCGACCGGCATTCTGGGCCGTCCGGAGGTTGAAAAAGTATGACTAGGAATCTCAAACAGGCGCTGTTCAGCGCCCTGCTGGTCTGGGCTGTCGCCTACCCGGTACTCGGCTTGAAACTGACCATCGTCGGCATCAACCTGGAAGTTCACGGCACCAGCAACATGACACTGGCGATCATCGCCATCTGTTCGGTCCTGATGTTCTTGCGGGTGCTGTTCGACGACCCGATCAGCAAGGCGTGGAAATCCTCGCCGTCGATGCCGCTGATTCCGGCCAAGGCCAGCAACTTCCTGACCCTGCCGACCACCCAGCGCTGGATCATCATTGCGCTGATCATCGGCGCTCTGGTGTGGCCGTTCTTCGGTTCGCGCGGCGCGGTGGACATCGCGACGCTGATCCTGATCTACGTGATGCTCGGCCTCGGCCTGAACATCGTCGTCGGTCTGGCCGGCCTGCTCGACCTGGGTTATGTCGGTTTCTACGCCGTCGGCGCCTACAGCTATGCGCTGTTGTCGCATTACCTCGGCTGGAGTTTCTGGGTGTGCCTGCCGGTGGCCGGTTTGATGGCGGCGACGTTCGGCTTCCTGCTCGGCTTCCCGGTGCTGCGTTTGCGCGGTGACTATCTGGCGATCGTGACGCTGGGCTTCGGTGAAATCATCCGTCTGTTCCTGCGTAACCTCACCGACATCACCGGTGGCCCGAACGGCATCAGCAACATCGAGAAACCAACGTTCTTCGGCCTGACCTTCGAGCGCAAAGCGGCTGAGGGCATGCAGACGTTCCACGAGTATTTCGGCCTGCAATACAACTCGATCAACAAGGTGATTTTCCTTTACCTGGTCGCGTTGCTGCTGGCGTTGGCGGCGTTGTTCGTGATCAACCGTTTGCTGCGCATGCCGATCGGCCGTGCGTGGGAAGCGCTGCGCGAAGACGAAATTGCCTGCCGTGCACTGGGCCTCAATCCTACGGTGATCAAGCTGTCGGCCTTCACCCTCGGCGCGAGTTTCGCCGGTTTTGCCGGCAGCTTCTTCGCTGCCCGTCAGGGTCTGGTGACACCGGAATCCTTCACTTTCATCGAGTCGGCGATCATTCTTGCCATCGTCGTGTTGGGCGGCATGGGCTCGCAACTGGGCGTGATCCTCGCGGCCGTGGTGATGATCCTGCTGCCGGAAATGATGCGTGAGTTCAGTGAATACCGCATGTTGATGTTCGGCGCCTTGATGGTGCTGATGATGATTTGGCGTCCTCAGGGTCTGCTGCCCATGCAACGTCCTCACATGGAGCTGCGCAAATGAGCCGCGAGATCCTTAAAGTCGAAAATCTGAGCATGCGCTTCGGCGGCTTGCTGGCGGTGAACGGCGTGGCCCTGACCGTGCACGAAAAACAGGTTGTGGCGCTGATCGGCCCGAACGGCGCCGGCAAGACCACAGTGTTCAACTGCCTGACCGGTTTCTACAAACCGAGCGGCGGCAGCATCCTGCTCGACGGTCAGGCAATTGAAGGCCTGCCCGGCCACGAGATCGCCCGCAAAGGCGTGGTTCGGACCTTCCAGAACGTGCGGCTGTTCAAGGACATGACGGCGGTCGAGAACCTCTTGATCGCACAGCACCGTCACTTGAATACCAACTTCCTCGCGGGCCTGTTCAAGACCCCGGCGTTTCGCAAAAGCGAGCGCGAAGCGATGGAATTTGCCGAGTTCTGGCTGGACAAGGTCAACCTCACGGCATTCGCTAACCGTCCTGCCGGCACCTTGGCTTACGGTCAGCAACGTCGTTTGGAAATCGCCCGTTGCATGATGACCCGTCCGCGGATCCTCATGCTCGACGAACCGGCCGCTGGTCTGAACCCGAAGGAAACCGAAGACCTCAAAGCGCTGATCAGCATGTTGCGCGAGGAGCACAACGTCACCGTGCTACTGATCGAGCACGACATGAAACTGGTCATGAGCATTTCCGACCACATCGTTGTGATCAACCAGGGCACGCCTCTGGCCGACGGCACGCCGGCGCAGATCCGCGACAATCCTGAAGTGATCAAAGCCTACCTGGGGGAAGCGTAAATGCTGCAATTCGAAAACGTTTCCACCTTCTACGGCAAGATCCAGGCGCTGCACAACGTCAACGTGGAAATCCGCCAAGGCGAAATCGTCACCCTGATCGGCGCCAACGGCGCGGGTAAATCGACCCTGCTGATGACCCTCTGCGGTTCGCCGCAAGCGCACAGCGGCAGCATCAAGTACATGGGCGAAGAACTCGTCGGCCAGAGCTCGGCGCAGATCATGCGCAAGAGCATTGCCGTGGTGCCGGAAGGTCGTCGGGTGTTTGCCCGTCTGACCGTGGAAGAAAACCTCGCGATGGGCGGATTTTTCACCGACAAGGGCGACTATCAGGAACAGATGGACAAGGTTCTCGGACTTTTCCCACGCCTGAAAGAGCGTTTCGCCCAACGCGGCGGCACCATGTCCGGCGGCGAACAGCAAATGCTCGCCATCGGCCGTGCGCTGATGAGCAAACCCAAGCTGCTGCTGCTCGACGAGCCGTCGCTCGGCCTGGCACCGATCATCATCCAGCAGATCTTCGACATCATCGAACAACTGCGCAAGGACGGTGTGACGGTGTTCCTCGTCGAACAAAACGCCAACCAGGCACTGAAAATTGCTGACCGCGCCTACGTTCTGGAGAACGGCCGCGTGGTGATGCAAGGGACCGGCGAAGCACTGCTGACCGATCCGAAAGTGCGTGAAGCGTATTTGGGCGGTTGAGGTTTAGCGTTGAATAAAAAAAACGGCCTTCGGGCCGTTTTTTTTTGTCGGCCGCATTCCCACGAACACCGACAATTCTGTGGGAGCGAGCTTACTCGCGAAGGCGGAGCGTCAGGCGCATCGATGTTGCCTGACTTAACGCTATCGCGAGCAAGCTCGCTCCCACAAGGTTGTGTGGGGGCGCAGATTATCGCTGGAGTCGGTCAAGGGCTTCGCCGCTGCGTTTGAACCAGCCGATCAGATAATCCGCCAGCACTTGCGTGCGTTTCGGCAGGCCGCCCTGATACGGGTGAACCAGGTACATCGGCATACGACGCGTCTGATAATCGCGCAGGAGCCAGCGCAATCGGCCGTCAGCCAATTCCGCTTGCAGCAAGTACGACGGCAAGCGCGCAATCCCGGCGCCGGCCAGCGCGGCTTTTTTCAGCAGGCTGTAATGGTTGCTGGCGAACGGTCCCGAGACGCGCACCCGGAGCAATTCATGTTGCTGGTGGTAGAGCCATTCTTCGCGGCCGCTGTAATGGCTGTTGAGCAGGCAATGATGCTCGGCCAGATCCTGCGGCGTCAGTGGCTCGCCGTATCGCTCAAGGTAGGCCGGGCTGGCGCAGGTCATTTCATTCCAGGCCAATAACGGTCGGGCCACCAGGCGTTCGTCATTGCCGACTTCGGAACGCACCGCGAGGTCAAAACCGTCGCGAGACAGATCGCGGAAGTTGTTGCTCAAATCGAGTTCGATCTGCACGTCGGGGTACTTGCCAGAGAATTCCAGCAGCAAACCATCAAAGAAGGTTTCCCCGAGCGAAACCGGAACCGTCATACGCACCGGCCCGGCCATGTCGTCCTTCAAACGCGCCAATGCCTGACGCGCCCTCTCGACTTGGACTACAAGCGCCTGCGCTTGCGGCAACAGCGCAGCGCCGGCCGCGGTCAAACTCAAACGCCGCGTGGTGCGTTGCAGCAAAACCACGGAAAACCGCGATTCCAGCAAGCTGATGCGTTTCGACAGCTGGCCCTTGCTGCAGCCCAATTGCTGGGCTGCGAGGGTGAAACTGCCGGCTTCGATCAATACGGCAAACGCCGCCAGATCATCCATTTCGCTCATGGATTGTTTCCATTTGAAAACCAAAGGTTGCCCATTAGTGCGCTTATCCGCAGAAAAAACCACCCTAGACTGAGCCCTCGTTCAACTACCTCGAGGGACAGCACGATGAAAATTCTTTTGATTGGCGCAGGCGGCACCATCGGTTCGGCGGTCGACAAGGAGCTTTCGCAGCGCCATGAAGTGATTCGGATCGGGCGTAACAGCGGTGATTTCAACGTGGATATCAGCGACAGCGGGTCAATCCGCAAGCTGTTTGAGCAAACCGGCAAGTTCGATGCGCTGGTCTGCGCCGCCGGTAACGTAACCTTTGCGCCCTTGGGCGAAATGACGGCTGAGAGTTTTGCGCTGGGCCTCAACGACAAACTGATGGGCCAGGTCAATTTGCTGCTGATCGGCCGCGAGTTTGCCAATGACGGCGCCTCGTTCACCTTCACCACTGGCGTGCTCAGCCATGACCCGATTCGCAGCGGCGCCTCGGCAGCGCTGGTGAATGGCGCGCTCGACAGCTTCGTCTGTGCCGCCGCCATCGAGTTGCCGCGCGGTCTGCGGATCAATTCGATCAGCCCGACGGTGCTGCTGGAAGCGATGGGCAGTTATGCGCCGTACTTCCGGGGGTACAAGCCGGTTCCCGCCGCCGATGTGGCGTTGGCCTACGCGAAAAGTGTCGAAGGCCTGCAAACCGGTCAAACCTTTCACGTAAGTTAAGGCGCCGCGAACCGTAGGAGCATGGCTTGCCCGCGATGGCGTTCTCGAGATTGTCATCGCGAGCAAGCATTGCTCCTACAAGGTTTGTCGTATTCGGCGGGGTTGTGATGAACGGTCAGGCTGCGTAACGTGGCGGCACTTGTCTGGAGAACCAAAGATGCGTGTTGCCCGTTCCCTCGTCCTGATCGCCCTGCTTCCGTTATTCGCCGCGTGCCAGTTGCTCGATGGCCCGCGCCAAAGTGCCGCGCATGTCGGCCAGACCCGCATGCAGGGCCAGTTGACCGCAGTCGACGGCAAACTGATGTTCCAGCCGTGCAATGAACAACGCAGTTTCGAGGTCAATGACACGGGGGGCACCAGCGTCCTGCAGGAGGCCGCGACCCTCGCCGATGATCAGGGCAAGCTGTTTGCCGATGTGCGTGGGCGCCTCGTCGAAAGCCGTCTCGATCTGCAGCAGTTGTACCGCGTCGAACGCTCCGGTGTGGCGTGCGATGACCCCAATTTCAAGATGCTGATCCTGCGCGCTGCCGGCCACGGGCCTGAGTGGAACGTCAAAGTCAGCGGCAAAGGCATGGTCATCGACCGCGCCGGCCAGCCGCCATTGGCCGTGCCTTATGTGGAAGAGCAACTCGGTGACGGCCGCTTCAATCTCAGCACCGAAGCCAATAACCAGCGCATCGAACTCTGGGTGGCGCCGCAACGTTGCGTCGACAGCAGCACCGGCAGCGTCCAGCACATGAGCGCCGAACTGCGGATCGACGGCCAGGTGCAGCGCGGTTGCGGGTATTTCGGCGGAGCGCGTAACGACTGATCGTTTTTGCCTCACGGGACCGGCGTTTGGGGCTTATAATCGCCGCCTTCAAACGCCTTGGCGCAGTTGTGCGCCCCGCGAACCCGGATCCAAGTCATGTTACGAATCACCGAACTCAAGCTGCCGATCGACCATCCCGAAGAAGACCTGCGCCCTGCCATCGTCCAGCGCCTGGGCATCGCCAGTGATGACCTGCTCGATTTCACCTTGTTCAAGCGCAGCTACGATGCGCGCAAGAAGTCTTCCGAATTGTGCTTCATCTATACGATCGACCTCACCGCCAAGGATGAGGCGGCGTTGCTGCACAAATTCGCCGATGACCGTAACGTCAACGTCGCGCCGGATGTCAGCTACAAAGTCGTCGGCCAGGCGCCAGCCGATCTGCAGCAGCGGCCGATCGTCGTCGGTTTTGGCCCGTGCGGGATTTTCGCCGGGCTGTTGCTGGCGCAGATGGGCTTCAAGCCGATCATTCTCGAACGCGGCACCGAAGTCCGCCAGCGCACCAAAGACACCTGGGGCCTTTGGCGTAAAAACGTGCTCAACCCGGAATCCAACGTGCAGTTTGGTGAGGGCGGCGCGGGGACTTTCTCCGACGGCAAGCTTTACAGTCAGATCAAGGATCCGAAGTTCATCGGCCGCAAAGTCCTGCATGAGTTCGTCAAGGCCGGTGCGCCGGAAGAGATTCTCTACGTCAGCAAACCGCACATCGGTACGTTCCGACTGACCGGCGTGGTGGAAAACATGCGCGAGCAGATTCGTGCGCTGGGTGGCGAAGTGCGCTTCCAGCAACGGGTCACCGACGTGTTGATCGAGGACGGCCAATTGGTCGGCGTCGAGCTTGATGGCGGCGAACAGATTCACTCCCGACACGTGATTCTGGCCCTCGGCCACAGCGCCCGCGACACCTTCCGCATGCTTCACGGCCGTGGCGTGTTCATGGAAGCCAAGCCGTTCTCGGTGGGTTTCCGCATCGAACACCCGCAGTCGCTGATCGACCGCGCACGCCTGGGCAAATACGCCGGCCACCCGAAACTCGGGGCCGCCGACTACAAACTGGTGCACCACGCCAAGAACGGCCGTTCGGTCTACAGCTTCTGCATGTGCCCGGGCGGCACGGTGGTCGCGGCCACATCCGAGCCGGGCCGCGTGGTCACCAACGGCATGAGCCAGTACTCGCGTAACGAGCGTAATGCCAACTCCGGCATCGTTGTCGGCATTACCCCGGAAGTCGATTATCCGGGCGGCCCACTGGCCGGCATCGAGTTGCAGGAACGCCTGGAATCCCACGCTTTTGTGCTCGGTGGCAGCAACTATGAAGCGCCAGCGCAACTGGTTGGCGACTTTATCGCGGGCAAGCCGTCGACCGAGCTGGGCAGTGTCGAGCCGTCCTACAAACCGGGCGTGGCGCTGGGTGATCTGGCGTTGGCCTTGCCAGCATTTGCGATTGAAGCGATCCGTGAAGCGTTGCCAGCGTTCGAAAAACAGATTCGCGGTTACTCGCTGCATGACGCGGTGTTGACCGGCATCGAGACGCGCACGTCTTCGCCGCTGCGGATCACCCGTGACGAGTCGATGCAAAGCATGAACGTCAAAGGCCTGTTCCCGGCCGGTGAAGGCGCAGGTTACGCGGGCGGGATTCTATCGGCGGGCGTCGACGGCATCCGCATCGCCGAAGCCGTCGCGCGCGACATCCTCGGCCTGCCAGCCTGACCTTAAAATCGGCAAACACTGCAAAACCCTGTGGGAGCGAGGCTTGCCCGCGATAGCGCTAGTCCAGTCAACTTATCTGTTGAATGTTCAGCCCTCATCGCGAGCAAGCTCGCTCCCACATTGGTTCGCGCCACGACATAAATCCCCTGTAGGAGCGAGGCTTGCCCGCGAAGACGGTTTCCGATTCAACGCATCTGTTGAATGGTTCACCGCTTTCGCGAGCAGGCTCACTCCTACATGGGATTTGCGGCAGCACCGAAATCCCCTGTGGGAGCGAGGCTTGCCCGCGAAGACGGTTTCCAATTCAACGCATCTGTTGAATGGTTCACCGCTTTCGCGAGCAGGCTCACTCCTACACAGGTTTTGCGGCAAAACCAAAATCCGCGCCACGACAAAAATCCCCTGTAGGAGTGAGCCTGCTCGCGAAGAACGATAACCCGGTCTTCAAATAATCGCGGCGCATTCTTCGCGGGCAAGCCTCACTGCTGCAACAGCAGTTTTGCTTCAGATATTGGCGCGCAGGACGCTGTCGGGTAGCGGCTCGCCGCGCTCGGCACTGGCGGCGACCGCTTCGATCAATCCGCTCAACTCATAACCTTGGCCCTTGAGCCAATCCTCGTCGTAGTAGGTCGCGGCATAACGTTCGCCGCCATCGCACAAGATCGCCACGATTGACCCCGACTGCCCCGCCGCGACCATTTCCCGGCCCGCGATCAATGCGCCAATCAGGTTAGTCCCGCTCGACCCACCCACTCGCCGGCCCAGGCGCTGCGCCAGGTAATGCATGGCCGCCAACGACAAGGCGTCCGGCACCTTGACCATCGCATCGATCACTTTCGGCAAGAACGACGCCTCCACCCGTGGCCGGCCAATGCCTTCGATTCGCGAACCGTATTCCAGCCGCAAACTTGCATCGCCCGTCTGGTAATAGTCGAAAAACACCGAACGCTCGGCATCGGCGCACAGCACGCGGGTGCAATGCTGGCGGTAGCGCACGTAACGACCCAACGTCGCGGTGGTGCCGCCGGTGCCGGGGCTGGAAATCAGCCAGCTCGGCTCCGGATGCTGCTCGAAGCGCATCTGTTGGAAGATCGACTCGGCGATGTTGTTATTCGCGCGCCAGTCGGTCGCGCGCTCGGCGTAGGTGAACTGATCGATGAAGTGGCCATCGTGCTCGCGCGCCAGGCGCTCGGACTCGGCGTAGATCTGCGTCGGGTCCTCCACCAGATGGCTGTTGCCACCATAAAAAGCGATCTGCGCAATCTTCTCTTTCGACGTTGTCGCAGGCATCACCGCAATAAACGGCAAGCCCAACATCCGCGCGAAATACGCCTCGGAAATCGCCGTCGAACCGCTGGACGCCTCGATTACCGGCGCGCCTGGCTTGAGCCAGCCATTGCACAACGCATAAAGGAACAGCGAACGGGCCAGCCGATGTTTGAGGCTGCCGGTGGGATGGCTCGATTCATCCTTGAAGTACAACTCGACGCCGGGCAAACCCGGTATAGGCAAGGGGATCAGGTGGGTGTCGGCGCTGCGCTGGAAGTCGGCTTCAATGATCTGGATCGCTTCGCGGGCCCACTGTCGGGTGTCGCTCATGGTGGTTATCTCAATGAATCAAGCAAGAGTCGTCCTTGTTTCAAGGCTCAACGCACAAGCTTAGGAGAATTCCTACGACACGCACAGATACAGCCTAGGCCCAATAACACCGGGAACTGCTAGGCTTTTTGCGCATTGCCCTGCACCGCCATTAACCCGGTAAAGGCATATAACAAAAAAGAATATAACTTTTGTTTTAACGACTAACGGTACAGGTTAGGGTGTGCCACCTTTTGAATAATCGATGGAGAGCGACCTTGCCTCTGCGTAGCACGTTCACACGTTTCTTCCAGCTGGAAGCCGCCAGCGGTCTGCTACTGATCGCCGCCGCCGCTTTGGCTTTAATCATCAACAATTCCTCATTGTCGTGGCTGTATAACGGCCTGCTCGACACCCCCGTGGTAGCGCAGATTGGCGCGTTGAAAATCGCCAAACCCTTGCTGCTGTGGATCAACGACGGGCTGATGGCGCTGTTCTTCCTGCTGATCGGTCTGGAAGTGAAACGCGAAGTTCTCGACGGCCAATTGTCGAAACCCTCGCAGATCGTCCTGCCCGGCGCGGCGGCGATTGGCGGCATGGTCGTGCCGGCGTTGATCTACTGGTTCATCAACCGCCACGACCCGGCAGCGCTGGGTGGCTGGGCTATCCCGATGGCCACCGACATCGCGTTCGCCCTCGGCGTGCTGGCCCTGCTCGGCAAGCGCGTCCCGGTGTCGCTGAAATTGTTCCTGATGACCTTGGCGATCATCGACGATCTCGGCGCCATCATCGTCATCGCGATTTTCTATTCCGGCACACTCTCGACCCTATCGCTGGCCCTGGCTGGCGCCTGCATCGTTGCGCTGATTGCGATGAACCGGCTAGGCGTGGTCAAGCTCGGGCCGTATTTGATCATCGGTATGATCCTGTGGGTGTGCGTGCTCAAAAGCGGTGTCCACGCGACACTGGCCGGCGTGACGCTGGCGTTCTGCATCCCGCTGCGCACCAAAAATGCCGAGCCCTCGCCGCTGATGACCCTGGAGCACGCGCTGCATCCGTGGGTGGCTTACGGGATTTTGCCGCTGTTCGCCTTCGCCAATGCCGGCCTGTCCCTGAGCGGCGTCACCGCCGAGAGCTTCACCCACCACGTACCGATGGGCATCGCCATCGGCCTGCTGCTGGGCAAAACTCTGGGCGTGTTCGGCCTGACTTGGCTCTCGGTGAAAACCGGCATCGCCGCCCTGCCCCAGGGCGCCAATTGGGGCCAGGTGCTGGGCGTCGCCATCCTCTGCGGCATCGGCTTCACCATGAGCCTGTTTGTCGGCTCGCTGGCGTTCGTGCCAGGCGCCAGTGATTACGCGGGGATGGACCGAATGGGCATCTTGACTGGCTCGATCATGGCCGCGTTGATTGGTTATGCGGTGACGGCGGCGGCAAGTCGCAAACGCGGTATAGCGGTCAATTAGGGAACACTCCCAGAGACTTTCAGGAATCGTCCTACAGTCACGCTCAGCCACGTTCGTTAACGTCGTGCAGCCTCCTTATCCGGGGCTGCCGATGGACGAATGAAAGGACGAGCAGTGGCTGGCAACAAGGATATTCCAAGGATTAAAAACCCTCCCTCGGGTGACGGTCATCACGTCACCCACCGCTTGATGAGCGCCACCGAGCTGGCCGATCGAGACGCCCGGCAAAACGCCTACGACGCCATGCTCGCCCGGCAGGAAGCCTTCGAACGCACTCTGGCGCTCGCCCCCTCCAAAGAAAAACGAGCTCTCCGCGCCGGATGTGTCTTCGCCAAGTCCTGCAAACTGCCGGACGCCATCATCGATTACTCCAACCCTTCGGGCATGGTGCCCACCGACAGCCTCAAGGATTACGGGGAAATCGCGTGGCTCGGTGCACGCGAAGCGGACGATGCAGGATTGCTGGATCTTCAAACGATCAGTGGCTCGACCGTCTCACTGGGCATTGGCCGACTGGCGCTGCAAATTCCCGCTATCGCCGCACCCGCGGCCATCACCGCAGCAGGAGCTGCCACGCTGGCCGGGGTAGTCGCGCTCTTCTGGACGCCAAGCCTGGGCGACAGCGCGCTGTATACCGAAGAGCAACTACGGGCGCTGAAACAGGCTCGCATTCGGGTTCGCCTCAGGGTTGAGCAACAGGCTGACGGCAGCTTGAAAGGTTATGGCTTTTACACCGGCAAACACCGCGAATGGGAAATGGTCGATGTCGTGACATTCGACCTGCGCGACAACCAACGGGTGGCTGACCTTGGTGATGGCGTAAAACTGATCTGGACTCCGGCAGTGGATGGCTCGGACATCCTTGGGATTCCCGCGCTGGAAGCAGCGCCACAAGCGCCGCATATCTGGGTTTATCCGCCGACCGAGGCCGCCGATGGCATCATCGTGAACCCGGTTTACCCACCGGATTACAAGGATTTCATCCTGGTGTTTCCGGTGGGGTCGGGGGTGAAGCCGGTTTATATTGTGGTGAGTGTTCCTGATCACAAATATCACCCGGCGCCGACAGATCTCACTGCGTTTCCTGATGCAGTGAAGGCAAACCGGAAAACTACCGTCAAGGGCGGCGGAAGTCTGCGAAAACGATGGAAGACTTCGATTGGGATCATTTTCGAATGGGACTCACAGCACGCAACGGTCGAAATGTACGACAGACGTGGTCGTCACCTCGGTGAATTTAATCCAGAGACTGGCGAACAGACCAAGCCCGCAGATAAGACAAGGAAAGTAGAACCGTGATTTTCTATCTGATTGAAGCTTTCGACAAAGAAACCGAGCTTCTCGCGTTCGAGGAACAACTACCCAATGGATTCGATGAGCAGGTGAAAAGAATCATGGGATGGACCGCAGACCAACAGGGATGGGAGGGATACGACCTCACACGGACGCAGCTCTCTGCGCTAGAAGAGATAATGGAGAAGAATATTTACGACCCGGCGTACATCTTTCAACTCAGCTGCAATGCTTAGGTCGTTCAAACAAAAAACCCCGACCAGTCACCTGATCGGGGTTTTTCCTTACCCTACGCTCGCTTAGTGCGAAACGCGGCTCGTGCCGTCAACTGTGGAGATGCGCACGCGCTCGCCGACGCGGAACACTTCGTTCTCCTGCACTTGCTGCACATAGGCGCGCATGCTGCCGTCGTCTTCACGGACGGTGATTTCGACGCCTTGGGCGCGGGTCAGGCCTTCTTCGGTGGCCGAACCAATCAGGCCGCCGGCAACTGCGCCGATGACTGCTGCGACGATACTGCCGCGACCGCCGCCGATGGCGCTGCCGCCGACACCGCCGACCGCTGCACCGGCGATGCCGCCGATTGGGGTCTTGGTGCCTTCGATTTTCACCGGACGCAGGGATTCGATGGTGCCCATGCGAATCGTCTGCACACGACGCGCTTCGTCACGGGAATAGGAGTCACCGGTCAGGCTGGACTGGCAGCCGGTGAGCAACATCACCATCGTGGAAAAGGAAGCAACCAGCAGGACAGACTTACGCATAGCATCAACTCCAAAGGACAGGTATTCATTAAACTCCGCAGCTTGACGCCTGTCACGGCATGGCCCGGATAAAATTGGTTTCATTCAGGCCCGGTACAGGCGCCTCTGAACTCACCACACAGTAGCGTCAAATCACCCACACTGCGCCGTTGACCCAAGGATTTTTCATGGACTACTTCATCATTGTCGTCACGACTGTGGCCGGTCTGTACTTCCACTGGTGGCTGTACGTGCGTATCAAACGCTGGATGGACCGCGACCTGGCGTTGGCATTGGCTGGAAAAAACGAGGACAAGAAAGCCTTCATGCTCCAGCAATTGGCGAACGCGCAAGCGCAAAAGATCAAGCGTCGGGACTTGCCGCAATGGCTGGAGGCCGCTGCTGCAAGCTATCCCGGTCGGTAGACTGCTCAGGGTGCCAGACGTTCAAGAATCCAGTCGGCGTCCTGCAAGCGATAGTTGAGGCGATCGTGCAGGCGGCTCGAACGGCCTTGCCAGAACTCGATGCGCTCGGGGAGCAAACGGTAACCGCCCCAGTGTTCCGGGCAGTGTGGCTGAGTGTCAGTGAAGCGCTGCTCGGTAATCTTCAGTAACTCTTCAAGCTCGCCACGATCAGCGATCACCCGGCTCTGCGGGGATGCCCAAGCGCCGAGGCGACTGCCCAGCGGCCGGACCTGAAAGTAAGCGTCAGACTCTTCGGGCGACACCTTGACCACCCGCCCTTCGATACGCACCTGGCGCTCCAGGGTTGGCCAGAAAAACGTCATGGCGGCGAACGGGTTCACCGCCAGATGCTGGCCCTTGGCGCTGTCATAGTTGGTGAAGAAGGTAAAACCCTGAGCGTCCAAGCCCTTGAGCAACAGGATGCGGCAATGCGGCCGGCCGTCGAGATCGACGGTGGCCAGGGTCATCGCGTTGGCCTCGACCGGCACCTGCTCGGTTTTCACCGCATCGGCGAACCACTGATGGAACAGCGCGAACGGCTCGGCCGGGGCTTGCGCCTCGGTCAGCCCGTCTCGGGTGTAGTCGCGACGCATATCAGCCAGGGCCTGGGTCATGGCGCTTTCCTTGTGGTTAACGATCAGTTCTTCGCAGCATCCGCAGCGGCGACTTTCTTGTCAGTAGAGGCTTTGGCCGGTGCGGCTTTTTTCGCTGGAGTTGTGGCTTTGGCCGGGGCTTTCTTCGCCGGAGCCTTGGCGGCGGTTTTGGCTGGCGCCTTGGCGGCAGCTTTTTTCACCGGGGCTTTTTTCGCAGCAGGGGCAGCGGCTTTCTTCGCGACTGGCGCCGGCGTGACGGGCTTGACCACCGGTTTCGTTTCTTGCTTGGCCACCATAGTGACGGGCGCTGGCGCTGGCATGTTGTACTTGCTGAGCAGCGCGACCATGGTGTTCTGCGGAGTCACCAGCAATTCGACACGACGGTTCAACGCACGACCTTCAACGCTGTCGTTGGCCGCACGCGGCGCTTCGCCACCCATGCCGCGCAACATCAGGCGATCACGCTGCAGACCGCTGAGACGGAAAATTGCCGCTACCGATTGGGCGCGTTCCTGGCTCAACTTGACGTTGGCCGGTGCGGCGCCCGAGGTGTCGCTGTGGCCGAGGACCAGCACCGCGGTTTTCGGATCGAGTTCGAGAATCTTTGCGACGCGGCTGAATGGGCCGAGGGTCACGGGCAGCAGCATGGCCGGGCGATCCGGGTTGAACGAGCCTTCAACCGGCGCAGTGACTACCAAAACGTTTTCACGACGTTCGAGTTGCAGGTTGCTGTCCTTGATCGCGGCGCGCAGGCGCGGTTCGTAATCGTCGAGCCAGGCCTGGGTGACTTTCGGATCCGGCATCGGCACGGCTTTGGCAGTAGGCTGCTGTTTGCCGCCGAACGGCCACCACCATTTGCCACCCGCTTCGGCGTCAGCCTTGGCGACAGCGTCCTGTTTGGCTTCGGCCTTGGCTTCCGGTTTGGCCGCAGCAGTGTCGGCGCCATCATCGGAACCAAACGGCCAGTACCAACGGCTGCTGCTCTCAGCCTTAACCACCGGTGCGGTGATCGCTTGTTTGATTGGATCAGGTTTCGCCGCCGGGGCTGGCGCCGGGGCCGCCGCAGCAGCAGGTTCATTGGCGGCTACTTTGTCGGAGGAACCGAATTGCCACCAGTGGCTGCCGCCCTCGGCGTCATTTTGTGGAGTTTGTGCGCAACCGGTGATCGCGAAGCACAGCGCCAAAGCTAGGGTTTTATTGGATGACATTGGATATCCACAAAATGAAGTAATAAAAAATCAAAAGGCCACATCGACCACTTAAACAGACGCTTTGAATCGAAAAAGGTAACGAGGTTCCCGGCGCAGACGCGTTCAGCGGCGTTTTACAGACAAGTGGCAAGTACCTTTGCCAGCTTCTGCGCGCGAGGATCCATCAAAACATACGGTCCCAAGGTATTTGTCACAAAACCGAAAGCGACATCGTGTTCCGGGTCAGCAAAACCGATCGAACCGCCAGCGCCAGGATGGCCAAACGCCCGTGGGCCGAGGCCATACGTGGCGTTCGGCACATCCGGCTGGTCGAGCATGCAACCCAGACCGAAGCGGGTCCGGGTCAATAAAGTCTTGTCTTCGCCGAGGCTGTGTTCGCGGGTCAGCTCGTCGAGCATTTCGCCTTCCAGCAGGCTGCCATCGAGCAGCCCGGCATAAAAACCCGCGAGGCTGCGGGCATTGCCGTGGCCATTGGCGGCAGGTTGCTGCATGCGTCGCCATTCCGGTTTGTTGGTGCTGGTCATGATCGACGGCGGATTGGTAAAGGCGCGCGTGGTCATCGCCGTCGGCTCGCGCATCGTCACTTGCAGCAGGCGCTGGGCCGCAGCGTCGCCGCTGTTGCCC